>JADJEI010000006.1:300000-420933 GCA_016709155.1 Ignavibacteriales bacterium
GTGTCCGGCATTAACACCAAGCCCAAGTTTCTTTGCAAGTTTTGCAGCCTGCCTGATTCTTTCCAGTTCATCAAATTGTTCTTCTTCAGAAATTGAATTTGCAAACACACCCGTATGAATTTCAATAAAGTCAGCCTTAATTTCCGCTGATGTTTCAATTTGTTCAATACTTGGCTCGATAAAAAATGAAACTTCTATATCTGCTGCGTGTAATTCCTGAACTACATCTTTTAAACGAGAAATATTATCAATGACATTTAACCCGCCTTCAGTAGTCAATTCCTGACGTTTCTCCGGGACAAGAGTAACTAATTCAGGACTCACGTCGCAGGCAATTTTTATTATATCATCAACTGCTGCCATTTCAAGATCAAGTTTGGTAGTGATGAGTTCACGGAGCAGTCTTAGATCGCGCTCATTAATGTGTCTTCTGTCTTCACGAAGATGGACAACGATTCCATCAACGCCTGCTTGTTCAGCAATCAATGCAATTGCTACAGGGTCAGGTTCATTCCCTCCCCTTGCGTTTCTTAATGTTGCTATGTGATCTACATTTAATGAAAATCTCATAATTAATCCTTTAAAAAAAACTTTTAAAAATATTCAGAATAGAATTTAGTCCAATTCCGTAATCAGAACTGCGAAATCTTAAAACAGAAATAAAATCTATCGTAAACATAACTGCCATATGAATAATAACGCAATAGTAAAACGAAGCAGTCCGCCATGCAAGAATACCTAAAGCAATACCGCCAAATATCGCCCCGAATGTTTCAAGCACAGGTTTCCCGTTGTGCAAAATCAGAAACGGAATCATCTGAATTAGTATTGCGTAATAACCAAATTTTTCTTTCAACCCGAAAAGCATATATCCGCGCCAGATAAATTCCCACGCTATCATATAAATCAACATCCCTGTTTCATACAAAATAAATATTGACCAATTACTCCTTGCCATCTGCAGATGAGGGTAGGTAGAAGCAAAAGATTGACTGCCGGAAACAAACCAGATAAGCGGGATCATAAAAAGAATAAATAGGAAAGAATATTTTAGTCCGGTTTTATAATCTCCAACTTGAAATCCAAAATTGTTAAGTTTTTCTTTTAGTATTAATTTTACAATCAACACAGGAATAATCAGCAGTGTAAAGAAATCACTAATAAACCAATAGAAATATTCAATCAGAGAAATATTTTCTTTCGACTTAAAGAATTCAACCAAATTTAATCGAAAGAATGAGCGGGAAGTATAGTACCAGGAAATTGTTTGAAGAAAAGCGATAGAAAAAAAAATTATTACAACTTTTCTATTGAGGGACTTGATGATGTCCAGTAAGATTTTTATTTCCTTTAAAATCATAATCAAATTTAAGAATAGAAATGAACTCTTACCGAAAATAATTCGAGGAATTTCGGCAAAGCATCAAAAATAATTCTAATAAAGTGACATAATATTTTTATATTATAAATAAAAGGAATTCCAATGAAACATCAGATTTGCTTTAGCCTGTTTTTACTTTCAGTATTTTTATACTCATCTTGTCAAACGCAGCAACTGGAGAAAAGAGAGAAAAACAAAGATGGGACTGCATTAGAAATTGATTCTACAAATCAGCAGACGAATGATTTAATCCCTCTGATTGATTTGAAGGCTGGTATTTACTACAAAAACGAGAGCGGCGGACTTTATGGAAATGGAAATAACGAAATCCCTTCTTCACATTTAATTTCTTTAAAAACTAAGATCGGGGAGATAAAACCTATTGATGGGAAAATTGGTTTTCTCTCAATTGGAATGTCAAACACAGCCTACGAGTTTAAGTATTTTATGAGGTTAGTTGAAAATGATAAAAACAAATCAAACTATCTCTTTCTCTGTAATGGGGCACAGGGCGGGGTGACCGCAGATTTATGGGCGGAAGCTTCTTCAAAACCCTGGAATGTGCTTGACGAGAGATTGCAGCAGTCAGGATTGATTTCTGATCAAGTTCAGATTGTCTGGCTGAAAACTGCACACAAGCAGCCAACCACTTCCATGCCTAATCAAAATTCGGATGCAGTGCAGCTTGAAAAAGATATCATATCAATAATAAATATTTTAAAGGAAAAATTCTTAAATCTTAAAGTGATTTATTTATCATCCCGCATCTATGCCGGTTATGCAACAAGTGATTTGAACCCTGAGCCTTTCGCTTATGAAAGTGGATTCGCTGTTCGCAATGTTATACTTGAACAAATAAACGGTGATCAATTACTCGACCTAAAAACGACCCCTACATTAGTTTGGGGTCCATATCTTTGGGCAAATGGTGAAAATAAAAATAGTGCAGGGCTAAACTGGTTTAAGTCTGATTATGATACGAAAGATTTTACTCATCCGGGTAGGGGTGCTGGAATAGAAAAAGTTGGTCGGATTCTTTATGAGTTTTTTACTACCGACGAATTGGCAAAAGAGTTTTATTATTTTAAGAACTAAAATATTAGCTCAGATTTAATTGTATTTATTAGAGCGTTTTTTTTACTCAATAATTAGCAGTTGATAGAGTAATAATTTTTTATTTTCACTTTAACTATTTCATTAGTTCTCAACAATAGAAAGGAAGTAATTATGAATTTAAAAAGCTTTTTTGTTTTTTAATTCTTGGCTTTTTAATCAACGAATCAGCGTTAATTGCACAAAGTAATCTTATCACTAAAGAAGTCGAATACTATTCAAACGGACTTAAAATGAAAGGCTACCTTGTTTATGATGCTTCGATTGAAGGCAAACGACCGGGAATTTTAGTTGTCCACGAATGGTGGGGGCATAATCAGTATGTACGCAATCGTGCAGAAATGCTTGCCGGGCTTGGCTATACTGCCTTTGCATTAGATCTTTATGGTGATGGTAAACTCGCTAATCATCCTAATGATGCAAACACTTTTGCATCGGAAGTGATGAGTAATATGGAAACCGCAAAAGAAAGATTTCAAGCTGCTTATAATTTTTTAAATGAATCTGAAAATGTTGAGGCGGGACAAATCGGGGCAATAGGATATTGCTTTGGCGGCGGAGTTGTATTAAACATGGCAAGGCTTGGAGTTGACTTGAAGGGCGTAGTTAGTTTTCACGGCAGCCTGGCAACTGACAATCCTGCAGGATTAAATAAAGTAAAATCTAAAATCCTCGTTTGCAATGGTGAAGCTGATTCATTTATTACTAAAGAAGATATAATAAATTTTAATGAAGAAATGAAAAAAGCTGGAGTTGATTATAATTTTATAAATTATCCAAATGCTCTCCATGCTTTCACAAATCCAGAAGCGGATGTTAATGCACAGAAGTTTGGATTAAAAATTGCATATAACAAAGAGGCAGATGAAAAATCCTGGATTGATATGCAGGATTTTTTCAAACGTGTTTTTAATAAGTAAGTAGGTGAAATAATATTTTTAAATCCGGGATTTGGTTTTGAAATACATTTCCAAAACTAAATCCCATTTTTTTGCCTTACACAATTTTCAATTCTTCTATATTATCTGATTAGTTATTTAATAAATTATTTGAAAGATTTCGAGTATGAGTTCAAGAAGAGAATTTTTATTCAACACAATTAGCACCATTACTATTGCCGGAATTTCAGGATCATTAGCAAGCATTCTGCAAAGCTGCGCAGCTAATCCCACCGGCTTAAACTCATATTCGGGTATAACGAAAATAGCAGCCTCTCCAGTTGATAATAAAATCGAACTAACAATTGATTCTGCAAATCCTTTGAATTTAACCGGTGGTATTTTGTTATTAGTTTATAATAACGGAGATAACGGAGTATTACTTCAAAGAATCAGTGCGACCGAAATTAAAGCTATAACCGCAGTTTGCACTCATGATGGCTGCATAATTGATTTATTCAGCACGGAAGAAAATAATTTTGGCTGTCCTTGTCATGGTTCAAGATTTAATTTAAATGGAGGAGTGGTGCAAGGTCCGGCGGATGCCCCATTAAAATCTTTTTTAACTACATTTGAAAATAATTTGCTGACAATCTTTTTGTAAAGATTTATTCATTAAAAAGTTTCTTGTAAAATTCGATATCGTTATCATCAATTTTCTTTTCATCAGAATTATTTTTTTTCTGATTCAGCAGCGAGATAAATTCCAATGAAGATAAAACTTTGCATCCACACACTTTTGCAAATTCCTTTAAGTTATTATCCGAACTTACTAAAACAATTTTCGTTCTATTTTTAGCGAATTCGATTTCACTTTTTATTTTTTCATCAGCAGTTTTGTTTTCAGAGTAGATAATTTTCGCTTTGAGGATTTTTATTGATTCTTTTGGGTATCCGTCAAAGTGAAGTGAGACTATTACTTTTTTATCCGCAAAATAATTTCCGATCATAAAAGCAAGTTTCTCACGGGATGATTGTTTATTGCTCTTCTGAAGCTGTTTCAATTGTTGGTGTTGTCCGATAAGATTATTACCATCGAGAATGTAATTAAGCATAATATTTTACCTGCCGCTGTAAAAAGCATCACGCTTTGTTACTTTCAAATCCTGTAACTGCGGCGCTTTAATTCTTATCTCAAAGAAATATCCGCGATAAGTACCAATTGGGTTCCAGGTAAAGTTCATCAGCCAGCAGTGAAGATCGCGCGATATTCTAATTTGAGGAGCCGAAAAATCTTTTCCAACAATATCATAACTTCCTGTAACTGAAAATTTCCAGGCAGGGGTAAGATTGAAATTGAGACTGCCGGAAAGAGTAGAGAATTTTGTTTTTTGATCCGGCTTAGGGCTGCTCTGTGTAAAATTATAACTCAAAGTGATGTCCCACGGTATCGTGAAATCAGGATCCTGATTTGAATACAAGCCTTGATAAACTGATTCGCCTTGAGTGAGTGGATTTGATTGATTTTGCAATTGGCTAACAGTAGTTTTTTCCACATCATCATCTTTGTCCGATTTTAATTTCTCACCTGAGATACTTGTTGAAAGCGAAAAAGAAAAGTTAGTCATTCTGAGCACTCCCCTTCCTGCATCAACTAAAAAGCGATTTACCTTTGAAGAAGAGGCAGAGTAATCATAAGGTGTAAAAGTGGATGAACCTGACAGATTGAATACATCACCAATTTGAGTCCGGTAATTAATATTCAAGTCTGAAAGCCGCAATGAATCGGCTGCAAAATTATAGCTTATTCTTGCACCAAGATTTAATAATTGAATTTTATTTTCCTTTGAAGTAGTATCTGTCGGATCAACAGTGGTTTTCATCTCAAAAATATTTGAAAGTCCGAATGAAATACTTTGCTGTTCTCCTGATGAAGCACCGCCGAAAACTTCTTTGATATATTTATTGTATTTAATAACCTCCCCTTTGGAGTTTTTGTATGAACCATAGTATCCCCATTTCGGGTCAGAAAAGTCCGGCTGATAATTATAAGATATACTTGGACTAACAGTATGACGGATTGCACTTATCCCGAATACATTTGGCTGAAACATTCCAAAAAACTTTGTAGAGGTGCTTATTCCAAAATTAAATGTGCGGACAAAATTAATTTCATGAATGTCATTACTAACAATCGAATCAGAGTCACTTGAGACAAGATCAACCGCATACTGCTCAATTTTTTTATTGTACCATTTTTCCTGATACCTGAATGAAGGCGAAATGCTGAAGTAACCAATCTTTGGAGACATCCCCATTGTTATGTTGTGTTGAATTCCACCCCGAACACTTAATGTACCGTCAACCTTAGTTCTTTTGTTTTGGAACTGAGAGGAATAATTATACCCAAAAAGTTCGTACCATTTCTGATCACCGGATGAATCATTTCGCTTGAATGGATATGACTGTGATTTACTAAAAGTCATATTCGGAAGAATTTCCGAAATATCTCCTGACTCAAGATTTTGTGTACGCGAATAGTTTAAAGAAAGTGAATTGCCGGATTCATCCCATGTTTTAGTAAATGTAGCATTGGAGATAACATCATTTCTTAGCAATTCATTTAGATCATTAATATTCCGCTGTAAGGTATTTCCAGATAGAAACTCTAATCGCGCATCGAGACGCATGGTGGGTGTTATTGTTTGGTTATGATTAATTTTGAGCCTCCAATTTTGCTGCAAAGATTTATCAGGATCTGTATCGGCTCCGGTTTGCAGGTTTTCATAATTAGCTTCAACACTTCCGGTGTAATTATAGCGAAGCCCATACCTGTAACGGCTATTCAACCTGTAACTGCCGCGGGTATAGTAATCAGCAGTCAGTGTCAGATCCATTATATCACTTATTGCCCAGAAATATCCGAAGCGGGAAAAGTATCTTCCGTAAGTTCCATCATCACCAAAGGCAGGGGCAATAATTCCTGACCGCCTTCCCGACTCAATCGGAAATACACCAAATGGAATAGGAATTGGCAAAGGCACACCGCCAAAATTCAGCCAGATCATTTCCGCAACTATTTGTTCTTTGTGAATTACTTTCATTTCACTTGCACTGAAATAGTAATGTGGACAAGAATCATCACAAGTTGTATAAATTCCATCTTTAATGAAGTAAGTATCCTTATCTACTTTTTTTATTTTATCGCCGTCATAAAATGCACCTTCCTGTTCTGTGTGTGCACCGGAAATTATTCCTTGCTGAGTTTTAAAATTATACCGGATCTTTTGTCCATCATATACTTCGCCCTTATCTGAAAGCACCGGTGTCCCTTCCAATTTGTCTTGGAGGGAATCTGAAGGAACTCCCTCTGCATCAATATTACTTGAAACAAAATCAAGATAAATGTTAGCGCTTTTGATTTCAGTATTTTTATACTTCAACTCGCTGCCTCCATAGATGCTCATTTTTTTTTGATTGATAAAAAAGATAAGCGAGTCGTTGGAACTAGCATATATTATAGTGTCAATATCGCTTTTTTTATTTGATGTCGAATCAAACACAAGGAGGGAGTCGCTATAAACTAAATTAACTGAATCCGTTTTTGTCTCGAATAACGAATCAGTTATTTGCGCAAAGTTTAAAGTTAAAACTATTAATATGAGTGAGGCGATGATTTTCATTCACTTATATTTCACTGCACTGAATAACATCAAATTAAACTCGTTAATTAATATTTATTAAAAATAAGTGCAGAAGCACCTTTGATACCTGCATCATTACGAAGTTTTGCAGGAATAATTTTTATTTTATTTCGAAGCGGAGTCATTACTCTCGAAGACGCTGTATGGGCAATCGAATCTAATAGAGGTTTTCCAAAACCTGCTACTCCCCCGCCTACAATAAAATTTGTAATATCAAATGCATTACCAAGCGAAGCAAAAGCAGCGCCGAGATGCATTCCGAGATTCTGAATCACACTTTTCGAATATTTATCTCCTATCGAAGCAGCCTTTTGAATTATTAATGGAGATATTTTTTCAAAATTATTTTCAACTAATCCAACTATTAGTGAATCAGGATGAAACTGAAGCTCCTCAATCACCCTCGCTTTAAGATATTGGTTTCCGGCATAAGTTTCGATGCAGCCGATGGAGCCGCAATTACACTTCCTGCCTTTATAATTAATAGTGATGTGTCCTATTTCTCCTGCAGCACCGTGCATTCCGTGATAGACTTTTTTATTGATAACAATTCCACCACCTACTCCTGTTCCAAGTGTAACCATTATAAAATCATTTAATTGTTTACCTGCACCAAAAATCAATTCACCGACAGCCGCTACGTTTGCATCGTTTGCTACAATTGTTTTTATATGAAGTTTATCAAAAATAATTTGCGAGACGAGAACGGTTTTCCAGCCGGGAAGGTTTGGAGGATTTTTTACTACACCCTCCTCCGGCAAAACAATCCCGGGACAACCTATTCCTATTCCAGCAATTTTCACCTTCGAGGATGAGATTAAATTTGAAACTTCCTCACAAATATTATCCAAAACTTTTTTTGGTCCACGTTCTGCTTGAGTCGGAATCGAACTTTTTACAAGAATTTTTCCACTGTCAGAGACTATACCGATTTTAATATTTGTGCCGCCGAGATCAACACCAACTGCAAACTGATTTTTATGATTCATCATATTAAAACTAATTAGATTATTTAGTGTATTCTACATTTACAATTTTTAATTCACCGGGGTATGTGATATCACCAAGCGGAGAAGTAACAGTAGGTTTAGCATATATTGTCAGTTTAGATGCTGATCCTCCCTTGCCTCCAAGATTTAAAGCAAGGTTAATCAAAGATTCATATCCCTGGTCTTTAAATAGTTTAACAAGGTCAACACTAATTTGAATTGGAATTATTGTTGCGTCGCCTGTTCCGGGCACTGTAACCGGAGAACTGATATTTCCTGTCAGGATTTCTTTTTCATCAAGATTCAATCGCCATGGAAAAGATTTTAATGTGGCATCTGTTTTTTTGTATCCTCCGGTTCCGTCGTTCGGATTTTTAGCTTCAACGTTTAAAGTGAATGAAACAGGCAACGAGCCTTGCACAACAGCAGTGGATAATTTTATTATATCAAAGGCAGAAAAATCATCAAGCTTTGCTTTATCAGAAATAGAAACGCCGTTCAATAAAAATCCGTTCACATTTCCAAGTTTGAATTGGAGACGCGACAAGTTAACGATTGTTTCATAAACACTGCAGCTTAGGCTGCTGAAAATAATTACCACGAAAAGTAAATAGAGACTTTTTTTCATTATACACCTACCTTTGATTCTTTTATTTTATTAATGATTTGTTGAGCTACTACTAATGCTTTCAATCCGTCCTCGCCTGAAACAACAGGTCTTGTGTTATTTCGGATGGAATCAATAAACAAACTTAATTCATGCTTCAATGCGTTTTCTGCTTTGACTTCAGGCTGCTCATAAATAATTCTTTTTTTCTTTTCACCAACTCCTATTTCACCATAGTTAATCGTAGCAGGATTGGTTGTTTCTTCTAATGAAATTAAACGAAAAATTTCTGATAGTCCTGAATCAAAATCTATCGAGATATATGAATCCTTTTGAAAGATTCTCATCTTCCTCATTTTCTTTTGTGAAATGCGGCTTGCTGTAACATTTGCAACCGCCCCGTTTTCAAATTCAATTCTTGCATTTGCTATATCAAGTGTATCTGATACAACGGCTACTCCACTCGCTTCAACTTTTTTTACTTCACTTTTTATTAAGCTCAAAATAATATCAATGTCATGAATCATTAAGTCGAGAACGACAGCTACATCGGTACCACGAGGATTAAATTGAGCGAGCCGGTCACTTTGAATAAACATTGGTTTTAATTCAAAATTATCCAACGAAAGTAAGGCAGGGTTAAATCTTTCAACATGTCCAACTTGAAGAATAAGATTCTTATCTCGGGCAAGTTTCACAATCTCTTCCGCTTCTTCAATTGTTGCTGTTATTGGTTTTTCAACAAAAACATGTTTTCCGGCTTCAATGCATTGCTTGGCAATTGAATAATGTGCGCTTGTTGTGGCTGCAATTGAGACTGCATCGCAGTATTGCAGAAGCTGCTCAATTGAAGTAAATGACCTTACAGATAATTCAGTTGCAACAGAAATCGCCCTTGAGAAATCCGGTTCAAAAATACCCATAAGATCACAGGAATCAATTTCCTTAAATAATTTTGTATGAAATTTTCCGAGATGTCCGACGCCGATTACACCAACCTTTGTTTTTCCATAATTATTTTGTAATGATTTTTTTATATCCGATTATTCTATCATATCCGCCGAAGTTTGGATCGGTATAATAAAGGAAAATATAATATTCATTTGAAGTCTCCCAGCTATTTCCTTCAAGATACTGCCAATCGGCATTTTTAATTTCTCCATTAATTATATCTGCGGTGACATATTGATAGTCATAAGCTCCCCGTTTTAACAAAAGTGATTTTGTAAACCGTCCCCCCTCGTTTAACATTTTGTAATCGGGAGACAGCCTCCAATTGTTAAATGCACCGACAAGAAAAACCTCACCGCCAAAATCTTCAGGAGTGCGAATGTTAAATTTCACATTCATATAAGTCGCATATTCATCTGAATATTTTGTAAGCTGCGAACCACCATTAAAATCCGGTCCGCCTTGTATAAAAAACCGGGATAACTCAATTCCATCAAACTGCGCTTTAACATTATTTGAAATAAATTTATTCGTATTTCTCAAATCAGTTTGGCGGTATTCATTGCCGGGATGTATATCACGTGCGGTAAAAGTAAATTTTCTATTTCCATCCCAATAGTACTGGCGGACATTAGTATTAAAATTTTTATCAATGATCGTCGGGTAATCAATTTTCTTGTTCTCTATAATTTCCACGAAGCTCACGTAGTTCGGGAAAAGTTCATCGGGTAAAGTGAAGGAGGTGGTAATATTAAATATTTTTTTTAAGTCTGCCGGAAAATATACTTTATCTTCAAGCTCTTCATTTTTAACAGTCACAGTTAAAGGTACTGATGTTCCTGCAACAATAAATTTTCCATTTGCATAAACATTTGCTGTATCCTGGGCATCGGTAATATAATAGCGCCATTTGCCGGTGAAAGGAAATGAAACCAATCCCTCTGCATCGGGAAAAGATTTTTGAAAATGATAATCAGCATCAAGAACTGTATGAGGAAGTTTTGTGAAGCCAATACTATAAAAAATATTTTTGCCTGTGTTAAGCAAAAAAATATTATCAACAGGTCTCCAGTTTTTATCACAATATCTGAAAACAATATTCATATCGGGCTGATAGTTTGATTGAAGGTCAAATTCTATAATGATTGCCGATGACTCATTAGAAATAATAGGAAATCCAATTTCACTTACAATCGAATAGGTGCGAAGATTTTTTACAAGCGGATCCTGTGCAAAAGAAGTTATTCCAGGTATAAAAAAAATAAATAAAAATAGACTAATGATATTTTTCATTTTATCAATCCTGTTAGATACTAAAAATTTCGACGCATTTAATTGAAGAATGCGGTACAAAAATATTTACAATTTTATTTTCGCGTTCAGTTTCCAGAAATAATCCTTCGTCATAAACCTGCGTAAGTTTTCCTGTTGTAAAAACAATTTCATAGAAAGGTGCATTTGAATTTGTATCCATAGTCATTCCGTAATTTTCGTGCAGAGTAATATTTAAAAGTTTACCGATGAAATCAGCCCAGTTCATTTTCATAATTTTAATTCTCAATTAGTGATTCTATTTTTTTAATTAGCTCGTTTTTGTTTTCGCAATAGTAAAAATTATTGATTAATTGTAAGGCACTCGAATTCTCTCCGGCATTAATATAATTTACATAAGCCGAAACAATCAGCGGCAAAAGTGCCTCGGATGAATTACAATTTTTTCCATTGACATTTACGTAGTCAATAATACCTGCTAAAATAATTTCGTTTTCCTCTATAAAAATATCATAAAGAATATCATTTACTAAAACCATTTTTGATCCATCAAATGTTAAACAACTTATCGGAAGATAAAACTGCTTATCAGCTTGATTAAAAAAATTATATTGAGTATCACCTGTGACAAGAACTGTTCCGTCAAGTTCCTCAAACTCAGTTTCAAACGGCTGAATAACTCCCGAATAAACCGAATCAATCAGAAAAATATTTTTATCGAAGCCGTAAATAAATAAATAATAATCAGGCTGATCAAAGGCAGAGGCGGAATCAATAAGAATGATTTCATCAACTCCATCCCTATTAAGATCGGATAAAGTTAAAACAGGATTAACAAAAGTTTTTGTAAATACAATTTGGTTTAGCGAATCAAGAGCGATCAATGATTTGCTTTCTAATTTGACTGTAAAAGATTCGAATAAATACTCGTCACTTTGAGCAAAGACAATTGAAAATGAAAACACCATAATAGTCAATAATATTTTTTTCATATATCTAATAATAACCTGCTCAAATATAAGTGATTTGAAAGATTTTGCAGTAAAACGGGAAGGGTGAAAATCATACCAAAATAATAGAGGAAGAGTGGTCACCTTTGGACAGCAGGACAAAAGAATGAATTAAAAGCATTGGCTAAGCAGAATACGCCAACACGTGTGATTGGGTTAAAGCTTGGAAGAACGGAAGAATCAATAAGATCGAAAGCGAGTGAATTTAATATTTCGTTGAAGCCCGTTAATCAATCACCTTATAATAGGAAGAAGAAGTAATTTTTTTGTGCGGATTAAAAGGAACTCATTCCCAACCTCCTGCCACAACGTGATAGACAATGTCAGCCTAAGAGCAAGAGTTTTAATATTATCCGGAATATTTTCCCCGGCTAATTGTACCTGATTATTTTTCTGATTAATTAATGAGGTGAATAAACTATGCTACTTAACTGATTTGCCTTCTAATTCAGTTACTTTTTTACTGGTGATTTGAAATAATTTTATGACTGACATAAATCAGCCTTGAACTTTTTTCTTAAATTTAGTGTAATATTTAAAATAGATGAGCGGTGATATAATTAGAGGTGTTATGAATACAACATTTGTTGGATATATCCACAAATCTTCAATGGATTTTGATTTAAAAATGATAGTGATTAATAAAAGGACTTGTAAAAAATAAATAGAAAGAGAAAAAATTAAGTGGAAGCCTGGTAAATAATCACGCAAAGTTAGCTTGTCAGTATTAAATGCTTTATCACTAAAAATCTCCTTATAAACCTCTTTATTTAAGTACTTAATTCTAATATTACGATTTACTTTTTGATCCCTTCTAAAATTATAACCCATATTTGTTACAACTATTAACATTATCAAAAATATTATTTGGGCTATGAAATAAGCTCCTATTAAATGCAAAATCGCATACGAAGTTATTTCATTTGAATTTGCAACAAATGTTGAATCGTGCCATTTGGCAAAGGATTGAGTATTAACATAAATAATAAAATAAGCTGCAATAACAATAAATACTGCTGAGAGAAATTTTATAAATAAGTTTTGATGATGATTTTGATTTTGCGCGAATTGTTCGTGAAATGTTTTTAATAATTCAAATTGTTTATCTTCAATTGCCATAAATTCCTCAAGCTAAAAATGAATCTAAAATACATTTAACAAAATCTTCACCTCGTCTTAAAGCACCCGAATACGAGACTACTATTCCAATCAAAGTGAAAATTAAAAAGCTCATATTCTTAAAATCAAAAGACCAGGAACAAAGTATTTGGTAAAGGGTAACTACAAAAAGAAATACAAAAGCAGTTAACAAGCATCTAAAGAAGCTGAATTGTGCATTAAATACTTGATGTTTCTCGGTGATCTTTTGTTTTTCAATATGTCGATAGATTAAATAGAAAATTTCATTATTTACTTTTTTTATTTGTGATAACTCGCCTTCTGGTTTTTCACGATGAAATGTTGTGTTGATTTTATTCCAAAGATGATTTTTATAATCAGAGGTAAGTTTAGGCTCCGAATCCAATAGCCATTTCTCGGAAGGCAACCCACTCCAAAGAAAAGAAAGCAGTTTTTGTGTTATACCTTGACTAATACCTTGGAGTAACACACCCATAACATAACCAAAAACTATCAATGCAAAAGAGTTCATTAATTCTAAGGAACTCGTTACATGGAAGTCAGTACTGCTAAATCCAATTAATATTTTTAGTGAAATAAGAAAAAACAATCCTGGAATAAGTACTGCAATAAAGTCATAAAAATTAAACTTATCAGTCATTATTACTTCTCCACCTGATCATAAAATGGCAAAGCAGTGGCACTATGCCAATTAGGTCTAACATCAATATTGTGACTTTTACTTAGGTTGAGACCATTTGTCGAAAATACACTAACACCTCTTCTTAAAAAAGCGTTACACACAATTTTTCTTGGATGAGTTTCCGACACCTTAGATGAACTAACCATCGCGTATTTTGTACGTGCAGACTGAATACCGATTTTAGGACCAAGTATTCTATTTAATGTTGTTGGATTGACATTATTCCTACTCCCGTGATGAGGCATTTGGTAAATATTACAATTATTCAATGCTATACCCAGACTATTTGTATACTCGGTTGATAAATTAAGCGCATCAATGCCAGCATCAGCTGTAAGTAAAATTTTTACATTATCGATATTAGTATATAAAACAGCACTGCTCTCATTTGTTGCAGAAGTAACACCATCCTCACTTAAAGTTTCAATATCCCAATTTTCATCTATCCATTGTTTTATACTTGCAATGAATGAACGAAATTTAGTCTCACGTTTCTTTTGACGAGCTTCTGGCGTATTATCAAACTCAGGTACTAATTCCAGATACCATAGTTCAGTAGGAGATAAGACAGTAAAAGGCCCAATTCTTGAACCTTGAAATGGTTGGCTTATAGGTATTTTCTTTATTTTGGCAATTTCTTCGAGTGAATATGCAAATGGATAACTATCTTTAAGTTTTTTTGCAAGGCCTTCAGTAGTCCAACGAACGTCTTTGAATTTATCTTTCAGATATTCAGCATAATTCCAAGGTTGGTGCAACCAGAGTCTACCAACTGATAGATTCTCAAGTACAATACTCAATCCAGAAGCGTGATCAATATCTGGATGAGTATTAATTACGTGGGACACAGATGAAGTATTGTAAAATGTTTTTATATGTTCAACAAGACTTTCACCTGATTCTTTAGTTCCACCATCAATTACGATTACTTCTTGAGAAATAATATGTGTTTCGTCTTTGACCCCATGTCTTAAGCTAATAGCGTCACCACTTCGTTCCCATTTCCAACTGGTAAAAATCAAGCTCAAAAATATTTGATTCATATTATCTACCTTTAATTAATTAAATACTATCTCCCTATACACACTCAAATAATGTGCTTTGCTTCTATGTGTTTTTAATAATGTTTTTACTTGCTGTGCGTATTTGTTAAAATCGTATTCGAGTGCTTTTTGGATTTTGTCGCATTGTTCTGCATCGAGTGGAAGGTTTATTGTTCCTTCCCGGATTTCTAAATTTTTATAAAAGAATTGATAAAGCATTATTTGGTTATTGTTCTCAAAGTTAATCGTAATCGTTTTATTATTCTCCTTGAAATATACTTTATATGCAGCGAAAAAGTTTGTGTCGCCGCTTTTAATGTCTTTAGGAAAAATTGCAGGAAGATTATAAAATGTATATGGTTTTGTTTGCCTGTTCTCAATCAGTTTATTGTAATTTCTTATTTCATCAAATCTGTCTTTGGCTAAACGAACTGAGGTTTCGTAATCAACTACTTGTTTTACTTTTGTTGTTTTTACTGACTTGGATTTTTCTTCCCTATCAGTGATAAAATTTTTCTGGTATTCATATAAATCCTTCAGATCTTTCTTTGATAGATTAAGAGCTTCAAAAATTATTTCATCAATTCGATTTCTATCTTCAAATTCTATTTCATCAATGATAGATAATTGTTCTCTTGATTTTAGCTTTTGGTAAAGACCTACAAGTTCTTTTTCATAAGGCTTTAAAATATCAGGATCAACAATAAAAGTTCTTCGAACAACATTTACATCAACGTCGCTGAGAGTTTGACTGCCTGTTAATTGCCTCGCAAAAAGATCAAGTAAAAATCTAAAAAGTGTACTATTAAGAATTATGAAAATTAATCCAGCAAGGTTATTATACTTGTCTTTTACTTTTATATTATAGTTAACTTTATCACAATAAACTTTTGTTTGTCTATTATCTATTAGCCTAAATTTTTCGCCAATCTTGGAAGGAAAAATAAAATCTCCAACAAATAAATCATCTCCGAGATTAAACCAGTCTTGTGATCCATCTTCTTTAATTTTTTGGGCACAAGTTGGACGACTATCATAATTATGTTTAGATGACTCACCCTCTTCGATGTATTTAACAAGCTTAGAATTGACTTTTCTTAATGAATGGATAGAATCATTGCAAACCAAAACCTGGTATTTTAATTTTTTGATATTTACTTCAAGTTTATCTGCTTCTCTTTGTGTCTTAAACAAAGGTTTAAAATGGAATCGTTCTAATAAATAATGCTTATTACCCATTTCAGAATAATACCAACCGAACTTTTCCCAATTTATTTTTGAACTTTCTTTTTTATGTCCGAAATGTAGCTTGAATTCATCACCGGACATTTTCTTTACTAAATCTGTATTGTCTTTTACATAAAAGAATTCATTCGCTCCTGTTTTAATTCCATAAGCAACGTTACAGAATTTATAAAGCGGTTGTAATTTATTGCTAGCAGTTTCAAGAATCTTATTAAAAATCTCGGGTGAACGTAAATATTTAGCACCCCAATTCCCATTTTCATATTTGCCATCAAAAGTGCTTTCAATTTCAAGATCAAATTGTTTCTTAACAATTATATGATAATTTTCATTTTTAATAGTTTTGCTTGAGTTTTCAATACCACCAACAAATCTTTCTAAATATTTAGCTCTATCAGTATCATTGCTATTTCCTACAAGCTCATCATACTCTTTGAATACTCTAACAAACTTTACTTTATTTTTTTCCCTAGCTTCGCGATCATTGCACTTTTCTAAAATAAGAATTACTGTGTTAATAGAAGCAGTTTCAAAACTTCTAACTTTCTGATTATCTATAACTGCAATAATCTTAAAATTATCGAGTAAGAATTTCTGTAAACCAGCACCAAATGAAACATCAAGCCAACTGCTTGAGACGACATAACCAAGTCTTCCACCATTTTTAAGAAATGCTGAAGTATGCATTAAATAGTAAACATATAAATCACTCTGCTGGTTTACTTTTTTAAGATTATGTTCAGATTGGGCGAGGCTAACCCAGCGACTCTTGTCGTCTGGATCAATCTTTTCTTGTCTAATATAAGGTGGATTACCAACGCAAGTATCAAAAATAGGAACTTTAACCTTTTTAGTTTTTCCACCTGTATCTTTAACTTCAAACAAATGACTTGCATTCAAGAAAATAACATTTGCTGAAGATGTTGGTTTCAAATGAGAAAAATCATTACGAATAATTACTGGATAATTTTCTTTTGTTTTAATATTAAGCAAGGATAAATTCATTGTAGCAAGAAAAGCTGGAAAGGTAGCAATCTCAACACCCCACAAACGTTCAAGTAATTCTTCGTGTGTAAGTCTTGGATTTAGCCTTTTTAACATTACATAAGCACGGACAATAAAAGTACCTGCACCACAACCACTATCAAGAACAAATTTAGTTTCTTTATTTATACAAAAAGTATTAACAATGTCAACTTCATTTATATTTGTAAAATGCTGTCCTCTGTCGTGCTGTTCCTGGTTATCAATTAGTTTGTTATAAATTGCACCAATAATGTCTGCATCAAGTTCTTTGAAATTAAGATGTCTTATTTGCTCAACATTGTTTTTTAATGAAGGGATATATTTTGTATCATATTCAAAATCATCTAAAATGTTTTTCTGGAATATTAATTCAAAATCGTGTTTAAGAACATCATCAAATCTTTGTCTTAAAGTTTTATTCAACTTGTCTTTGTCTTCAGGTATTTCTAAGACTTTTAATTTTAGTTCAGGCAAATCACGCTGTAAATAAGTATAAAAGATAATTTTAAGATAAAGCAGGTAATTTGAAAGCTGACAAATGTTATAAATTTCTTCACTATCAAATTTTAATGATATGTTAAATATGTCCTGATCACGGAGATATTTTTTTAATTCAGTTTTGAGCTGTGCATCTTCATTTATCTTATCATACATAACATTAAACATTTCTGCGGAGCCTTCAAGAATGTATGCAGAAAGTTTATTAACAAAGAACTTATCAATTGAATCCCATTGAATCTCTTTAACATTATGAACAATATCGCTTAAGTCTTTTAGAAATAACTTAAGTGGTTGGGTTATCTGAGTAACATAACCTGGGTAAGTAAACTCAACATTCTTACGGATATTTGAGATGTTATAGACTTTAAGTTTTCTCTCGTTAAGCGGAACGCCTTCTTTTATTGTTTCATATATCACAAGCTGACGCGGTGTACCTGTAACAAAATACTTCAAACCCCTATTGAATGCTTTCATTGCAGCGTCATAAACTAACGTCTCATCAGTTGCATCCCAGCTTGAGTCTTTTAATTCAAACAGTACCTTCTTTGTAATATCCAAACTTGATTCTAATAATCCATCTGCAAACCTGGATTCGCCTACTCCTATATTTTGTTCCTGTAAAATTCTTGAAAAGGAAATGTTTTCATCTTTATCCAGAATATTATTTACAACATTCCAGATAATTCCTTGAAAAGTGCGTTCGTTGGATTTGGGTTCTTGCATTCAATACTATCTATTATTATTTAACCAATCATTACTTACATCAAAACTAAAAGAATAATCATTCAGTTACAAAAAAAAGTATTTACGAAATAAAAAATGAATCGGAGATTATTCTTTTCACTTCACCCTCACTTTTCCTTAAACCCCACCAACACCATCATTCCCGCTTCAGTTTTAAGAAGTAGTTGGGTGTACAGTTTCAGACTCGTACTAACAAGCTCTGTTTCCTTTGGCGTATAATCCAGATTAAATGGAACTGTGAAGCCCAAAAAATTAAAATTTTCCATTTTTATTCCATTTAATTGTATTCCCATTCCTTTATCGCCCATTGGATTTATTTTGGACTGCTTCCAATTTATAACCAACCGCTCATCATTTGAAAATGCTATACTTGTATAGCGTCCATTATTCAAAGTTAATATACCGTAGCCTATAGGATATTCTTTCAAGAGGTCATTATTTACACCTTTGGCAAAAAACCTGAATCGCTTCAACAGGGAATCGGAGGCACTTGAAGGCAGAAAAGCTTCTTTTTGTAATGCAGTGGTGTCAACTTGCAGGGTGGGGCTGTAATTTTTAAAAGTTAGAGGTTTTTCCCGGGTTTGTTGTTTATCGGGGGTTTCTTTATTTCCACATCCAGCGGAGGTTAAAATAAAAATACTTATTAAAAAGAAACCTAAAACCAGCATCCTGATCGAAATTAATGTTTTCATAAGAAAGTCCTATTGTTTTGCGTAACTATTCTACCTTGATACTTATAACTTAAATAAAATGTTATACCCGATGCAAATAAAATATTAAGTGTACAGCAGTTCAAAAGCATATCAGATTCTCTATGGAATTTATTCCATAGGTTAAAAAAGCTATACCAACAAAGGAAACCGTTTTAACGGTTTAAAGGAGAGTAAGCAAACGGTTAAAACCGTTAAGACTTTTGGGGTGTATGTTTTTTCAATGCGATAAATCGCATTGAGAACCTAAGAGGAATTTTTTCAGTGAAATGAATTACATTGATAACCTGATATGAAACTTTTCATTGTGATAAATCGCATTGAGAACCTAAGAGGAGATTTTTTTCAAAGTGATAAATCGTATTGAGAACCTAAGAGAAATTTTTTCAAAGTGATAAAGCTCATTGAGGCTATTCAAAATATGCTTTGATTATTTAAAAGACTTTATGAAATTTATTTAGTTCAAAAAAATCAGGTTCTCTATGGAATTTATTCCATAGGTTAAAAAAGCTATACCAACAAAGAAAACCGTTTTAACGGTTTAATGGGCGAGTGGGTAAACGGTTAAAACCGTTAAGACTTTTTTAGCGTGTATGTTTTTTTTCAAAGTGATAAATCGTATTGAGAACCTAAGAGGAGATTATTTTCCAAAGTGATAAAACTCATTGAGACTATTCAAAATAAGCTTTGATTATTTAAAAGACTTTATGAAATTTATTTAGTCCAAAAAAATCAGGTTCTCTATGGAATTTATTCCATAGGTTAAAAAAGCTATACCAACAAAGGAAACCGTTTTAACGGTTTAATATTTTATTACTAAAAAAGGAAATAAGATGTCAAAACACTCACACCACAAAATCTGGATACACTTTATTTGGGAAACACTTGATCATCAGAAAGTACTAAGCAAAGAAACGAGGCTAAAAATTTCCGAATATCTTTTTAAATATGCTAAGGAGAAGAACATTTATATGGAGAATAATTTCGTTAATAGTGATCACGTTCATACTTTAATAGACCTACCTACAAACCTATCCGTTGAAGAATGTATAAAATTATTAAAGGGGGCTTCTTCACATTATATAAATCAGCAAAGAATGACGGGACAAAAATTTCAATGGGGAATAGGTTATGGTGCGTTCTCTGTCTCCCCTTCAAGGGTTAGTGCGGTGATAAAATACATCAAAAATCAGGAGGAGCATCATCGCCTTAAAAGTTATACGGAAGAGTATCAATTATTTCTAAAAAAATACGGCGTTTTAATAAACGGTTAAAACCGTTAAATCTATTTGTTGATCCTTTTTCCAATGCGATAAATCGCATTGAGAACCTAAGAAGAAACTTTCCAATGCAATGAAGTGGATTGAGAACCTGAGAGCAAAATACAAGCAACCAAGATTTTTAGGTTTTCTATGGAATTTATTCCATAGACTAAATTAACCCCGCCATTTATGGTGGGGACGGAACAACCACTGACAACAAAGGCTTTAGCCACTATCTGTGCTAATGCCGGCTAAAGCCCGGGTCATTTGTCCTATTTTGACCCCCGGAATAAATACCGGGGCTATTTGAAAATGCAGTATATGTAATATGTCCATTATAATTAATTCTAATCCCTCACTCAGCCATGTAATTATTTCTAAAAAGGAAAATTTTACTTGTAAAAAATATCTGTCCTGCTATTAAGCTGCTCTAATTATTGTGTGCGGCGTACGTTTTTTTGCTTGCGGAGGTTATAAATCTTAATAAAACATTTCCCTCATTAAAAAAAACGTACGTTTTATTTCATGCGGGACTCCCCGCGTTGAATGCGGGGAATGTTTTTTTGCTTGCGGGACTCCCCGCATTGGATGCGGGGAATGTTTTTTTGCTTGCGGGGCTTCCCGCGTTGAATGCGGGGAGTGTTTTTTTGCTTGCGGATCTCCCCGCGTTGAATGCGGGGAATATTTTTCTAATAAAATAATTTGTTTTTTCGCAAATTATTAAATATTTATCGTACGGTAGGGTAATTTTTTCTTTTTCTGAAATGCTTTATTTACAAATATCACTTTGGCACGATGGTTGACACGATATAATTAGCCCTGTGGTAAGAAGGGAAAATTAAAAAAAATACTTTCTCATCTCAACCGCAAGGTCAATTAATTAAATATTTTTCTCACAATCAGAAAGGACACACCATGTCCACAAAAGATTATCTTCCCCAGTCTAACGATCAGTTAGACACATGGGAAGAAAACCTTATCACAAAGCTGCCTTTGCATAATGCAACGGTAGGGGTAACAGCAGCCGAAGTTGCAGCAGTTACTTCACTCATTAATACACACCGCGCTGCTTTCTCAGCACAAGTATCCGCCGAAGCATCTTATCATGGTGCTGTGCAGGATAATAAAGCAAAGAAGCAGGCTGCGATCTCGGCACCCGGGGCTACAAGATCACTTATCAGAAAGATCAAAAGCAGTGGAAATTACACATTGCAGATTGGTCAGGAGCTCGGGATAGAACCTATAGATGTTCCATTAAACCTCGACGATCTCAAACCATTTCTTAAGCTCTTTAAGAATGCAGACGGATCAATCAGGATAACATGGAAGAAAGGATTCGTTGCTGCGATAAATATCTACAGTAAACGCGGCGATGAAACCACATTTACACTGCTCGCAACTGTAACACTTACAAGCTTCAAAGACGCACGCCCCAATCTTAACGGTGCGCCGGAAAAGCGTGAGTACTTCGGCAGACTTGTTTACAAGGATGTTGAAGTCGGACAGCAGTCAGATGTAGCAAGTATAACGGTAGGATAATAAAACAACAGCACTACCTCCCACCTCCCTAAAAACAGGGAACAATAAAAAACAAAATGATCATTTGTAAAAACTAAAAGGCGGTCGGCTATAATGCGATCGCCTTTTTAGTAGTTTTATACTTCAATAAATCGCCTTGTGAACATAAGAGTATAGAAACATTCGAAAAAGAATTTTTATAAATTATCTGCGGTATGAAAACTGAATCCTCTCAAAAACTCCTCTATGCTCATGCGCTTTTTTCCTTCCAATTGAATTTCAAGAATTCTGATTGCATTATTCCCACAGCCTATGATCAATTCAGTTTTTGTTTGATGAATTTGGAATGGTGAAAGATTAAGGTTAGATACAATTTCAGTCTTAAATATTTTAAAGACTTTATTGTTAAAAGTAAAAAATGCCGCCGGATAAGGCGAAAGTCCACGTATTAGGTTATGAATATCTTTCGCAGATTTATGCCAGTCTATACGGCAAATCTCTTTTGTAATTTTTGGTGCGGGGGATGCTAACAAATCATCTTGATTCTTCAATTGAAAATTACCGGATTCAATTAGCTGAATAGTTTTTAATACAAGCTCTGCACCAAGCAGACTCATTCTATCGTGTAGTGATTCAAAATTATCATCAGCGCGTATAAAAACTTTTTCCTGAAGATAGATATTTCCGGTATCAACTTTTTCTGCAAGTTTAAAAGTTGTAAGTCCTGTTTCAGTATCCCCGTTTATTAATGCCCACTGAATCGGTGCAGCTCCACGATATTTTGGCAGAAATGAACCATGCAGGTTAAAGGAACCAAACTTAGGAATCTCAAAAATTTCTTTCGGCAATATCCTGAAAGCTACAACCACAAATAAATCCGGATTTAGACTTTTCATCTGCTCAACAAATTCTTGATTGCCTTTTAATTTTTTCGGTTGATAAACCGGAATATTATGATCCATCGCAAATTGTTTAACCGGAGTGAATGAAATTTTCTGTCCCCTTCCTCGCTCTTTATCAGGTGTAGTAACGATTGCAGGAATCTGATGGTGATTATCTAAAAGAATTTTTATAGATGGAATAGCAAAATCAGGAGTTCCAAGAAACACAATACTCATGCTTTAATTGTCAGCTATTTCAATTGGTAATCAAGGTCGTGTGTGATAGGATAATCAACTTCAATTTTACGATTTTTAATTTTAGTTAAAGATTTTTTTAATCTCTTTTGCTCGCCAGCAGGAAGCAGATCAGTAAAATAAATTCCTCTTAAATGATCATACTCATCTTTGAATTACACGCGCTAATAATTTATCGGCATGAATTGTCTGCTCTTTAAAATTTGTGTCGAAATAAGTTATTTCAATTTCAGACGGACGTTCAACTTCACCGCGAATATCAGGAATGCTAAGACATCCTTCTTCAATAATGCATTTCTCATCGCTGTATTTATTTATATTGGGATTGATGAAAACAATTGGTTTAAAGTTTTCGTATTCCTCAACCCCGGTAAGATCAACGATGAAAATCGCTTTGTTTGCCCCTACCTGATTTGCAGCTAAGCCGATTCCATGTGCATTGTGCATTGTCTCAAACATATTTGAAATAAGTGCTATCGTTTTATCATCAATGCTTTTAGCTTTGCTGACTTTCTTTCTTAAAATATTATCACCATAAAGCGTGATAGGCAGAATGCTCATTAGTTCCTCAAATATTAATTATTTCTTATCACAATTTAAGCTTAATCACACAATCATTTCAAGAGCATCATCTTTTTTACGGAAATAAAATTTTTAGCTCCGCCGTCAATTGCTAACTGATAAAAATATACGCCGCTTGGGAGTTCTGCATTGCTTAAGTATTGAGCGCTATGACTCCCCGCCTGCTGAAATTCATCAACAAGCGTTTCTATTTCTCTTCCAAGTATATCAAATATTTTTAAAGTAACTCGGCTGCTTACAGGCAAATCATAATCTATGGCAGTACTTGGATTGAAGGGGTTGGGAAAATTTTGATAAAGTACAAACTCTTTTGGTACAGTTTGATCTTCTTTAACGGAAGTTACTGTAGTATCTCCGTAAACGATTCCGTTAATAATACATCCCTTTAAATAGCTGCTAGAACCACCAAACTCACAACTGTAATTACCTAAATATCCTATTTGATATGCTAAGGAATATTGGGGAAAATAAAACGAAATTGGGTAAAGTGTCCGCACTACACGATTTTCTCCCAATACAAAGTTGGTTTCCTCAGAAGCGAGGTAATAAGCATCAGGCAATTGCTCTTGAGGATTTAGATAAACAGTGTCGCCAACCTCCATCAAGAAATCGTAAATTGAAATTTCAATAGTGTCGTAATAACCAAAAAAATTGTATAATGTTTTTAAGTGACCGTCAAGTGAGTCTATTCTTATAAATTTATATTCATAACGAAGCGGTGGTTCAAACTTGAAATATCTAATCCCTGAAATCAAAGTATCTTTTGTGATCTCAAAAGATTTTACATACTGAGTATCAGGCCAGCAATAATAATTAAGGGACGTAATATTATAAACCCACTTATTCCCAATTGCAAGTGGAAACCAATCAAAAACATCCGAAGGGATCGGTAATGATTTTAATACTATCATCGAATTATTAGTTATCTCATAAATTTTATATTTTGTTGCAGCATAAAGTTTATCCTCATTAGGTTTCTTGTATATGCCGACAATATTTCGTTCAAGAGTTTTATATAGATTAAATGTGATTCCAAAATCATTCGACTTATAAATATTTTTTCCATTAGCATAAAAAATGAACCCGGGAATTTCCGAATCATTACTTAAGTAAATTGGAATATCAGATTGCTTTTTAATTACCCAGCTAAATGGTTCCCCTCCTCCTGTGGACAGTTTCATGAAATTGTAATTATAACCGTTTGAAACACAATAAATATGGACTCCATCGGGATCAAAGTACATTTGAGAACCACTATCCCAATTTGCTGTATCCACCGTATAGTATGTATTTCCCGAATCTAGCGATTTGATTAGAGAATTGTCGTAATCAATTCCAAACATAATTTTATCATCATAAGGCGAAAGCGAAATAATTTGAAAGACGGGACGATTCTGATCCTGCCAGGTATAACCACCATCTGTACTTTTTAATAGAATTCCTCCGTTAGCATACATCAGATCAGGATTTTGATATGAAAACTTAGATGATTTATGTTATCCACCCCACCATACGCTGCGCCGTCAAATCTTTCAATATAACCATGATTGTCAGGAAAAATCGAAAAACCGGCGGCGAGATATTTTTCAGGATCACCTTTATAAAAAATAAAATCAAGAACTGCTTTGGCTATTTCTCCGGTAGGTGGTGGGTAGTTAATTACATAAGCATCAATAAACGCACTATCAATTGGAGTCCCGGGAATGAAATGATAAACTGGGTTATAAATATCTATTGAACTGCCTGAACGATAATAAAGATGAGTAACTCCGAGCGTATCATCAAGTCCCGTGAGTGATGTGAAAACACTATTCTCTTGCGAGAACGAAAGTGAGCCGAGAAGAACTATTGATAGAAAAATTTTCTTGATCATTGTTTCTCCCTGTATTAATTAATCTACAGCGGAATTGTAATCAAAAAAAATATTAAGGTCAAGAAAAATTTTTAGCCACTGCGCTGACGTAATATCTCGAATAATAGAACGCCCGCAGCAACTGACACATTCAATGATTGAATTTTTCCCTTCATCGGAATGTTCACCAGTATGTCACAACTATCAGCAGTTAATCGTCGAATGCCTTTTTCTTCGTTGCCTAAAATTAAAGCGATTGGAATTTTATAATCAACTTTTGTATATGGCTTTGAATTTTGGAGTGACGAACCAACAATCCAAAAGCCCTTATCTTTTAATTCACGAATAGCATCTGCAAGATTTGTAACCGGACAAACTTTCAAATGTTCGATTGCACCTGCAGAAGTTTTTGCAACAGTTTCATTTATCGGTGCGCTGTTGTGTTTTGTAATTATCACACCATCCACCCCGACACAGTCCGCTGTTCGTAGTATCGCCCCAACGTTATGTGTATCCTGAATGGAATCTAAGATTAATATTAAAGGGTAGGCTGATTTTTTTGAATCAATTATGAGCTGCGTTAATGTAAAATATTTTTGTTGAGTTTTTATAGCAGCCACACCCTGTGAGTTTTGACTTGTAACAAGAGCCGAAAATTTTGAAGTGGAGATTTGATTACACTTAATCCCTTTTTTCTTGCAAGCTATAATTATAGTCTCGATTATGCCGCCAGTTTGTCCATAAGATATAACAACTTGTTCAAGTTCGGCACCGGAGTTGATTGCTTCGAGAACCGGTTTTCTGCCAATGATTAATTGCATAAGAAGTTATTTCTTAACTGCTTTTGGTTTTAAAGGTGGAGGCACAAACTTAACTAGTTCTTTGTGATACATAAAATGGAACCAGCCGGCAATGCCAATTACTATCAATCCGACTGAAATAAGCTGCGCTTCCGAAAGTCCAAACATCAATCGTGGGTTCAACCTAATAAATTCAACAAGCAGTCTTGAAGTACCGGAGAGCATCAAGTAGAGCATAAAAAGTTTTCCATCCATCCAATCTTTTTTACTCAATTTCCACAAGAGATAAAAAAGCATGATGCCAACTATAAATTCATAAAGGGGGGTTGGATGAAGCGGTGCTGTATCGGGAACACCGTTTGGGAATTTATCCATTATTGATGGAAATTGTTTTGCCATTTCTTCTGTATTAAAGATTGCTGATGGAGGGACAGTGCCATTTGAATAAACCATTCCCCAGGGAAGATCAGTTGGAATACCATAATCACCATCGCCGGCAAGGTGGCAGCCGATTCGTCCAATACCGTAAGACAATGCAAGTGAAGGTGCAGCAGCGTCGGCAAGAACGAGAAAAGGAATTTTCTTTCTGCGGATGTAAATATAAATCGCAATGATGGCGAGGATTAGTCCGCCGTAAAATGTTAAGCCGCCGGGAGAGAATGCCATTCCAATCGGATCTGCAATAAATTGTTTCCAGTGTTCAAATAGATGAAAAAGTTTTCCCCCCGCCACACCGAAAACTATTGCAAGCAGGGTTGTTTCAGTCGCAATATTCGGATCAAGCTTCTTTCTTTCAATTTGCTTATTTAGGAAATAACTGCCAAGAATGAAGGAGATACCGAGCATCAAACCATAGCTGTAAACTGTTAGTGGTCCAATCTTAAATAATTCCGGATACATATTTTATTACCTCTGCAAAAAAAAGTTACTATTTGGATTGCAAATTATTTTTAACTGCATCAACGATTGATGATAAACTATTTAATTTGATTAAAGTTTGTTCACCTGTTTTCATGTTCTTCAAATTCACCTGACCATTTTTAAATTCATCACCGCCGACAAACAGAACAAACTTTGCATTGTACTTATTTGCCTCGCGCATTTGTGCTTTTACGCTTCGTTCGTGATAATCGTAATCACAGCTTAAATTTTCTTTACGTAACTTTGATGCGAGGGTGGTGATTAGCAGTTCAAGTTCAAGATCAAGTTCATGTTCAGGTTTTGGATCAATACGAATTAAATAAACATCAATTGAATCGTCAGGGACACTGAATGATTTTTCATTTTCACAAGCAAGTAGAATGCGCTCCATCCCTGCAGCAAAACCAACTGCCGGTGTAAATTTGCCGCCAAGTTCCTGAACAAGTAAATCGTATCTTCCCCCACCGCACAATGCGCTTTGTGAACCAACACTTCCGCTTACTATTTCAAAAGTTGTCTTTGTGTAGTAATCTAACCCTCGTACAAGTGTGGTATCAACTTCGAATGGAATTTCAACATTTGTTAGGTAACTTTTTACAATTGCAAAATCATTTTTACTTTGTTCATCAAGATAATCTAAAAGCAATGGGGCATCTTTCATTATCTGTTTATCAACCTCAATCTTGCTGTCAAAGATCCGCAGAATATTTGTGTCAAATCTTTTCCTGCTTTCTTCGGATAGTTTATCTTTTTTGTCTAACAGAAATTTGCGCAGTTCAATTTTGTATTTCTCTCTAACTTCGGGCACACCAAGCGAATTAATTTTGACGACTAAGTTTTTTAATCCGAGCTTAATTAATATTTGATAAGCAACTTCAATCATTTCGCCATCCAGCAGCGGAGAAGTGCTCCCTAAAGCTTCTGCACCGAACTGATGAAACTGTCTGAGTCTTCCTGCCTGCGGACGCTCCTGCCTGAACATCGCACCGATGTAGTAAAGCTTGTTTAATGACTGCTGCGCCCCAAGTGATTGTTCAATAAAAGCACGAACAACTCCGGCAGTATTTTCAGGTCTCAATGTTATGCTCGTTTCACTTCGATCTTTAAATGAATACATTTCTTTACCAACGATATCAGTTTGCTCGCCTATACCGCGTGCAAAAAGAATTGTTTCCTCGAAGATGGGTGTACGAATTTCCTTGTAATTAAACTGACGGAAAACTTTTTCAACAATGTTTTGAATATAATTCCATTTCGGAATATCGTTTGGTAGAATATCTTTTGTACCGGTAATTGCTTTAATCATTTTGATAATGGAGGGGGAAAATATTATGTGTGCAAATCTCAGACATCGAAGTAATTTATTTCTTCCTGTCTGAAATAATCAAGTATTTCAGCAGAAGATTTTGCATCAATAAGTTTTTGTCTGAATTCATCTCTATTCATCATGCGGGAAATGCGACTGAGAAGTTTTATATGTGCGCTTACCATATTTTCTCTTCCGATCAATAAAAAAAGTAACTGTACCGGTTTGCCGTCAAGTGAATCGTATTCAATAGGCTTCGTAGATTTTCCAAATGCAGCGAGTATCTCTTTTACTCCTGAAGTTTTGCCGTGCGGTATTGCAAATCCTTTCCCCACCCCTGTGGACATTATTTTTTCCCTTTCTAAAACCGACTCCTTCATTTTTTCAAAATCCAATACACGATCATCGGATCTGAATAACTCAAGCAGTTCATTTATTGCTTCATTTTTTTGATTGCTTTGAAGTTCAGCAATTATAAAATTTTCGGTTAGTATATCTGTAACTTTCATTGACTCACTGATAAATTAAATTCAGATTTCATTTCTAAACTATAAAACTAAAAGAAATTATTTGCATTTTGAATATAACAGTATCAGTCTTTATAAGGTAATGGATGATCTTTATAAAATTGCTTTAATCGTTTTTCAAGATCAGGGAATTGATCGCGCCGCACAAGCGAAACACAGGCACGCAATCCTTCTGTTCGCGTTGAGCCGGTAATCTCAAGGGAGATTGCACTGACTCCGTAAAATAAAAGTTCATGTAAAAGTTCTTCCCCATCCATACCGGGATAAGAGACTGTAAAATAAAAACCATCGGCGATTGGGTTATTCTCATCCATGTCGTAAACTATTTCAAATCCATTTTCAGTAAATAACTTTTTCATGATCGCTGCTTTATAACCGTACTCTTTGACTGATTCCACAAAGTTTAATTTACCATCGTTAGCTGCTTTGAATATTGCCGCCATTGCATATTGGACAGTGTGAGTCATCCCCGCACTCAATGGATAAATTGTTCCGAAGATCATTGTATAGCCGAAAGTATCCGTCGAATAATATCTTTTTAAGTCCGGGTAGGTGGAAGAAAATAATTTATCCGAAATAATCATCATTCCGATTCGCTGCCCCGCATAGCTGAACGCTTTTGAGCCGGAGATAAGCAGAACATATTTATCCGTATAATGCGCAATCGAGGGCTGATACGGCGGCTCCCCGGGCTTTGACATATCCCTTCTGAAATCCATTGCGAAATAAGCAAGATCTTCAAGAACTATTGCATCATATTTTTCAGCGAGTTCCGCAATAATTTTTAATTCCTTTTCGGTGAAGCAAATCCACGACGGATTATTCGGGTTCGAGTAAATGATATTTGAGATATTGCCTTTTGCAAGATATGACTCAAGCTTCGCACTAAGTTTTTCACCGCGAAAATCATAAACATCAAAAGTCTCATATTTTAAATTCAAAACTTTGTGCTGCTGTTTATGAACCGGAAAACCGGGATCAATAAAAAGGGTGGTGTCTTTTTCTTTATGAATTCTGTTAAGAGTTAAAAATGCAGCAAAGCTTCCCTGCATCGAGCCGACTGTCGGCACGCAGCCTTGCGGACTTACATCAATATTCATAAAAAGTTTTACAAAGCGCGAAGCCTCAATTTTCAATTCAGGAATGCCTTGAATATCGGGATAGATTGCCGCAACACCTTTTTTGTGCGCTGCTATTTCCGCATCAACACCCACCTGAGACGGTGGCAGACCGGGCACCCCCATTTCCATGCGAATAAACTTTTCGCCGGAAGCTTTTTCAATTTCATCAACGAGCTTTTTAATCTCACGAATAGTTGCTTTGCTGATTGATGGGAGATTAGCTGCCTTAATTTTATCCTCAACAACCTGATAATTTATTGGAGTGTTTTTCATTCGATTTATTTTTTTATACATACTGTCATGCTGAACTTGTCGAAGCATAACACTTTTACTTTTTCCATTCACTCTTCGACGCGCTCAGGGTGAAAATCGACACATTCAGAGTGACTATCACCAAAATTTTACTTACTTAAAATTAGAAAATTCCGCAGAACATTCATAAGGATTTATTGGCGGAATTACTTGAGTAAAATTTAAGATGGGCTTTATTATTAGAGAAAAAGTATGAATAAAAAGTACTGCTGATTATAATTAGAAAAAATTTATGTAAATTATATATAATAATATATTAATGTAATGAAACATGTACAGCTAAGTGCGGTTGTATTAGTCTAATTTTATGAGACCAAATCACGACTAAAGAAACAACATGGACTTTCAAACAACACTTACCGAGATTATCACAGCGATTAAGCAGCAGGACTTCCTAAACGAAGCAGAGGTGACTAACGGAATTGTATTGCGAATTCTAAACCAATTGAATTGGAATGTGTATGACACCAAGAAAGTGAAACCGCAATTCCGAATTGACAACAAAATAATTGACTTTGCACTTTGCTTCCCGGACAACAAACCTGCAATCATCATTGAAGTAAAAGCACTGGGTAAAGCTAACAACACAGACGAGCAAGTCCTTTCATATTCATTCAAGACCGGTATTCCAGTTGCAATCTTAACAGACGGACAAGAATGGCATTTTTATCTGCCCGCAGAGAGAGGTAGTTTGACAGAGAGACGTTTCTATAAACTTGACTTGCTTGCACGGACAACATCCGAGATTGAGCTAATTTTTCAAAGCTATTTAGGTTATGAGGCAGTTAGAACTGGAGAGGCACTCAAACAAGCAAAAGCCGACTACGACAAGCAGTATAAGAGTAAAGAGATTGACACTTCTATCCCTTTAGCTTGGGACAAACTTGTTCAAGACCAAGATGTAACCTTAGTTCGTTTGCTTTCAGAAAAAGTAGCTGACATTTGTGGCTATGAACCATCTGACGACAAACTCATTGAATACCTGAAACAGCTTGGCAAGACAAGTAATTATGTTTCCAAGCCACAAGACGCAATTGATGACTATGAAACAAATGATAACGAAGACGACATAAATACAAACGATGCTTTTAGAGGTGTTAGGTTCAACAATCAGACAGTTCAAAGTAGAAACGCAATCGGCACTTTAGAGGCACTCTTGAAAATTGCGATTACAAACTTCCCCAATTCACTACGAAGAATTGAAAGTCAAACACGAGGACGCTCCCGTTCTTTGCTTTCAAAACAAAAAGAAAACTTGTTCATCGGCAGACCAGATTTGGTTCAGGACTTTTCAAAATCTTTACCGAACAACTGGTGGATGGGCGCAAATTACAGCAAGCGTGAGATAAAGCAGTTTTGCAAAGTTGTAGTCAATAGCATTACACAGGAGTATGGCGTTCAACAGATAAATTGGTCGTTATGAGAGAGAGTAAGCCAGCCGCTAACAAGGGATTTGCGATAGCAGGGGTTTTGTGCTTCGTATGAAAGTTTGTGCTTCTAAACCGCCACTTCTTAAAACCCCGAATCGTAAATAGAGTTTAAAGTAATATTCTTGATAGTAAACAACTTAGACATAAATAAACTCGCCATTGCTCAGAAACTCTTCGCCAGGATAAAAGATAAATATGGTGTACCACCAAATTGGACAAGACCACAGGGTTTTGTTTCGTTATCAAGAATTATTTTAGAACAGCAGGTTAGTCTTGCATCCGCAGAAGCACATTTTATTAAGCTAAATAATTATCTGCCGGAATTTTCACCGACTGAAATTTTAAAGCTTACGGATGAAGAATTGCGGGCCTGCCAGATAAGCAGACAAAAATCAAAATATCTTCGCACACTATCTCAGTCAATATTAAACAAAGAATTAGATTTTGATGAAATGTTTAAGTTGAGTCCGTCAGAAGTAAGAAAAATACTTACAAACATAAAAGGAATCGGAAATTGGACTGCAGATATTTATCTAATGTTCTGTCTGCAATCAAAAGATATTTTTCCTTTGGGAGATATTGCACTAATCACCACAATAAAAGAACTAACCAAAGTGAAAACTAAGGAAGGAATTATTCGCCTAACACAAAAGTGGAAACCATATAGATCTTTAGCTGCTTATTTTCTGTGGCATTATTATCTTAAGAAAAGAAATAGAAGTTAATGCAGGCTTGCTGCTATTTTGAATAACGATGAAAAGATAACCGCAAGCTTCAGATTACGAAGATAGAACAAAAAGGCAATTTAAAATAGTGCCTGCCCAAAGGTGAGGTTTCGTGTTTCCAGGCGAATTTTGTGGTCAAAGAAAGTATAGTTCTCCAAATGATCATTTGTGCTGACAGCCTGCTTAAGGCAGAATTGTAAAAAGACCACATATCTAATCCTATCAATATAACTCCTCCGATTCCGCCGAAATTCCCTTCACCCACGCAACAATTACCCCTTTAATTTTGCCTATTTTCGCTCTATTTAGCCCAACCGTCACACGGTTGCCCCTAACTTTTGGACTGTTGGCAATAACCGTCGGAAAGTAAGCACCAACCACATTGCGGGAGATACTAACCGTCAGAACATCGGTACAACACAAGCGCGTATGAACCAACCGTCAGATTGTTGGCGCTAACAATTTCACGGTTGGCACCGACGCTGCCCTGTTGCCCGGACGGTGGCGTGGTTGGTAATAACCGCCATAAAGTTACAGCCAGCGCTGCGGGAGTTAACACTCTTTTTTTCGTCGTTGGGCAAGTAATTTTTATCCTCAGCGGTAATTTTTTACCTGTTCTATCCATCCTCAAACTTATTTTTGCCTTTTTTTCAATATTGAAATCAAAAATCAATATGGCATAATAGTTGGACAAATATAAACAAGATATGCCCACGTGTATCGCGGAAGATAGTCTGAATTGAAACCTCTGGGACCGAACGTATCCCCGAGGTTTTTTTTTATCCTAAACGATTGGAAATTTCACATCCTTCGACCCCGCTCTGCGGGGCAGGCATTCTCATCCTTCGACAGGCTCAGGATGACAGAGGGGTGAGTATTAAAACTTTATTTGAACTGAGAAGAGGCTTGCACTGCCAAGTCCCAATGAGAAAGGCAGGAATGCATAATCAAATTTTAGACTGCCCCACATCAATCCTAATCCTGCTGTAAATCCTTTTGACTCAAAACCCGTTTGATAACCCCCACGTAATGCGAGCAGATTATCATATAAAACTTCACCGCCAAGATTAAAATGAATATCATCTGTGTCAAGATACTTTTGAAATTCCCCGGCGACAATTGCATCAAATTTATTTTCGCCTAACTCAAAATTGTAAGCAGGACCAATTCTGATTTCGGAAGGAAGTTTAGTTTCTTCACTGCGGAGTTTGTTCATCGAGCCTAAATTTTTCACAACACCGGAAAAAGTTAACCCCGCCATTTCAGTTTTATAAAATAAACCAAGATCAAATCCGTAGCCTGTAGCTTCATCAGAGAGTAAACCTTCGTAAAGATATTTTGCCGTAATGCCGGTGGAAATATTTTCGTAAACTTCAAATCCTGTGGAGATGCTTCCATAAAAATAATTTGCATCAAATGTTGATTCGGGGTCACCCGCTTTGGTCCGCAATTGAATATCGCTGACGGAAGTAACATTAAACCCAAAAGCAAAAGGCAGCCCGAAAATATTTGTCTTCGCACCAAGCACTTCACTTCGTACGTCCTGTATCCATTCATTGTGCATTACAAGAATTTCGTTATCAGAATTGATATTTAATTTTGCTGGATTGTAGAACAATGCAGTCAAATCGTTAGAAGCAGAAGTTCCTGCATCCCCCATTGCAATATTGCGCGCACCGAATCCAAATTTCAAAAAAGATAACCCGGTATTCCCGGCGCTTTGAGCATTTACAAATGTGAAACTGATAAGTGCGATTGATAAAATTTTTTTAATCATATTAAAACCAAATTAAAAGTTTATTGTAAGTCCGACTATGTGCCTGTCGTGCGGCGAATATTGTTCAATCATAAAAGCGTAATGAACCCCCGCCGTAAGTGAGCCGAAATTTTTTGAATAAGAAAATCCTGCGGCAGGCTTGGGTAGAAAATCAGCATTGCTCAAATTGAACTGATCTACACCAGCACGGATAAAAAGATTTTCATAAATATTATACTCAACACCGGCACGAAGAATATTTGTTTCAGCATTGCTGTTTTCAAGTTCAACAGAAGCAAGAAGACCAAGTTCTGATTCATAATAGCTTACACCAATTTTTCTAAGCAGGGGGAATTTATCTTCGGAGATTGTCCCATCCTGATCATAAATTGGAGAAGTATCCCATTTGTATTTGCTATTCAAATCGGCAAGAACGGCAGAGACTGTAAAGTTTTCATTCACTTTGTAAAGAGCTCCGACATCAAAACCAAGTCCGGTGGAAGTTATTTCTTCGTACAATTTGTAATAATAAAATTTAGCAGCAACACCGATAGCAAATTTCTCTGATACTCGTATTGCCATCGCTATAAAGAATTGATTCTCGGAAGTTTTTAATTCACCTGTTGGAAAACCTTGATTATCACGTCCATCAATATTACTAACGCCTGAGTTGATTATACCAAGACTTATCCCCGCAGTTGCGCGCGGTTTTTTATTTTCGAGAGCAGAATCTTTAGAAGAATAAAATTCAAATCGCCGGGTGAAGTTCAAAAAGTTTAATGATCTGTCAAGTGAAAGGATGGAGTAAGAAGTTTGAAATGAATTATCATTCTGAAAAACGGATAAAGCAGGGTTGTAGTAAGAGACCAAATTACCCTCGATGACAGAAGACATTGCATTACCCATTCCTAAGCCGCGTGCGCCAAAACCAATTCTACTGAATGAACCGGGCAAAGAACTGATTTTAGAAAACTCCGGCTGAGCCAGTAATGTTATTGAACAAACTAAAATTATTATTGAAATTATTTTCTTCACAAATTCCTCTTACTGTAAAACCAGAATTTTTCCAAATACAGGATCAGCCCCATCAACTTCTACACGGTAAAAATAAACTCCATTTGGGACAATATTTCCTGCAGCATCCTTTCCATCCCAAAAATCTATCACACCGTTTGCTTCAAGATCATTTCCATCAATCTGATTAAATGAATTTCCGCGCTGAACATTCTGAACAACAGTTGAAACATAATTCATTGCAAAATCAAAAATACGAATTGTAACCGAAGCAGTTTTTCCACCGGTGCTGTATTTAATTTTTAATTGATCGAGCTTCGGTGAAAAAGGATTAGGGTAAGCATACGTTTCACTTACAGAAACTAACTGCTGAGAAGCAATATAAAGCTTCCACTCCCCTGCCCACGGACCGGCAGAATTTTCTGTATAGCGAACTAACCCATCGGCAGAACCGAGAAATGTGTTTACATCATTCGAAGCTGCGCTGTAAAAAATATTAGTGCCAAGTTTAAGATTTGACTTATTATCAATGATTGGACCAGGAAGTATCCAGCTTGTGCCGTTGGATGCTGATCTGAAAGCGCCATTGTCTGTAGTCGTGATAACATCACCAGCAGCAAAACCAAAATTATGAGAGCGTTCATCATCTAAAAATGTTTGCCACGTGTCGCCGCCGTTTGAAGAAGAACTTACGCCGTAAAATTCTGCCTCTCCCTCTGCTTTCCAGGTTGCACCCCAGATCATATCATTAACAGAATCATATCCAAGTGCAACAACAAAATTCCCGCTTATCGGTTCATCCTGATTTGAGTGGTTAAATTTTTTCCAGCTAATTCCGTTATCGGTTGATTTATTTATTCCCCCCGCCGTACCGACATATAAAGTTGAATCGTTAACTCCAATTACAGAAAAGACACGATGATTCAGATTATTCTCAGCACAAAAATTTCCGGCTACAGGGCTTAAACAGAAATTAAGAGTATCAGTCGGCTTAATTTCGTTCAAATAATCAGGGGGGATGATAACACGCTGCCACGATTGACCGTTGTCTGTACTTTTCCTCAATCCACCGGCGAAGCTTGAAATCCAAACAGTATTTTTTGTGAAGGCAATATCATAAGTAAGATTTTGAATCGTAACAGTAACAGGCAAAGCACGAATATGATTAGTGCCGTAAATTTCTACAGAATCATCTTCTGCGTCAATGGGCTGAGGAATGGATGTCCACGTTTGACCAAGATCAGTGGTGAACTTTAGCCCCGTCCCTTGCGGAAGTGACTGCCCACTGACATCAACAGAATTTGCGGTAGCCGCCCAAAAAGTTCCGTCGTTGTAGCCGATAGCAGAAATACTTTCATCCCCTAAGGGAGAGGTACCGTAAAAGTTTGTCCAACTTTCGCCTCCATCGGTTGAAAGGCTAACACTGCGACTTGTACCAAGCCAAATAGTATCGCCAGCTACAATTATATCGCTGATACTATTACTTGCAGGATTTTCGGAAGAAATTTTTTGCAGAAATTTATTTTCACTTTGAAGATAAAAATTATCGGGTGCAAACTGTGCAATTGCAGCGCTCGAAATGAGTGTTGAGAAAATTACAAGGAATAATTTTTTACGAATCATAAAATCTGAATAAAGTGAATAATTTTTTCGCTAAGTTTTTTACCTCTGTCGCGCGCTTGAAATTCCCATCTGTAAGTACCGGTCGGAACGCCAGAACCTATTTTAGGAAGAACAATAATTAAAGAATAAATTCCATCATTGGCTGTATCATCGCCATGCTCGGCACTGCCATCATCGAATAAAGTGAATGGATTGCTGCTTGAGGGATGTTCATCCGGTGGAATAAAAGAATTAAAAAATACAAGTTCAACATCATCTCTTCCATTTGGATCATCAGCTTGTATGCTTATATTTATAAAAGTATCCTCCGAGCCGATTATTGCAGTATCGGGCGCAGTAAGATTATAAACAACCGGTGCAAGATTATCCTGCGAATTATTATAGTTGAATGAATGCACACCCACTAAATTTGTAACATTAAATTTATCAGTAATGTAATAATAAATTTTATAGCTGCCATTAATATCAAACTCACTCAATGGAAATTTACTTGAGTAAATGTTATCTCCTGCACCAATATCGCCATGTTCAGCATTCCCGTCATCAAACAAAGAAATTGATGCGTCATTTAATTTACTTAATGAAGGAGAATAAACATCGGCAAAGATGCCTTTAATGTTTTCTGAATTCTTCAAAAAAACATTTAACTGGATGAGCGAATCCAAAGGTGTATAAATTTTACTTTCGAAGGAACTGATCCCGATTACATCATAGCTTAGATTTTGAGATTCAATCACACCGTCAAAATCTTTTTCGCATCCGGCGATAAAAAGAATAGCTATTAATAAGAAATACTTTTTCATAACTCAAATAAAAACTTCTAATTGTTTTTTCAAAAGGTAAAAATATCTGCCTGTTAAATTCATATAGAGAGCACAATCGGATTTGGTGAAAATGAAATAATAAAAATAATAAAACTAATAAAGCCGAGAATTTTTCGCTTAACATCAATCGGCTCATTATCCATGACCGGAGGGTGTTTTAGTTTTATAACAAGATATAAAACAGCAGCCCAGAAAAACCATCCCGACCAGCCGATGTTAAAACCAAGTTCGAGCATTGAATCTACTATCCCAAGCACACCGCTGACAAATAAAAATAAAAAACATACTACAGAAATTTTATAATGATTCTTTTCTCCGAACATTGTGTAGCTGATATGTCCTCCATCCAACTGACCGATAGGAATCATATTCATTGAAGTAATAAACAGCCCAAACCAGCCGACACATAAAAATGGAAAGTGATAAATTTCACTCATCGGGGGGAAGAAACTATTCGGATCAACAAATAGCCATCTTAAAAAGGCGAATAGAATTGTGTCACCGAATTCAAGAGATAAAGCATTTTTTCCGTAGTCTGCGTCAAAATAATTTGGATGAATGTGAAGTATATAATCAACTCCCGGTACATTTGTGAATCCATAAATAAGTACTCCGAGGCAAGCAATAAAACCAGCGATCGGTCCGGCAACACCAATATCAAACATAACCTTTTTATTAGGTACGGCAGACTTAGTCTTAATTACCGCCCCCATTGTTCCAAAGCTAATAAATCCCGGCAGCGGAGGGAAAGGAATAAAATAAGGAAGCGTGGCTTTCACTTTATGAAACTTTGCCGCAAAGTAGTGACCAAATTCATGGCTGGCAATGATAAATAAAATTGAGACAGAATATGAGAGTCCTATTTGTAAGTAAGCAAGTTCGTAAGGACCGCCGAAACCGGTAATCCAATCAGCGCCAGCTAACGTTGTAGTAAAAAATGTTACCGCAAATAAACCAATGTGGAGAAGATAATTCTGCTTTGATTTCTTCTTCACATTATCTTGCGCAGTATAATCGAATTGTTCGTCCATTTATAAATCTACATTAAATCCAATTGTTGAATATTTTTCGTATCTATTAAAAAGTTCTCCGTGAATACTTTTTCCATTGTAGTAAGTAAACAGAATCGAAAATCCTTTCGAATTTACTTTTCCAAACTTCATTCCAATTGTCGTAATAATATTTCCAGCGTATTCGCTGGTGCTGCTAATTTTATAATCTACTGCAACCAAAGGAGTAAAATCACCAAACGAGAGTTGAGTTAAATAATAATCAAAGCCGAATTGATAAATACCTTTGCCAATAGTTTCAGGAATAACGTGAAAAATATAAGTCAAACCTAAATAAGCGCGAAGATTTTTATACTGATAAAAAGGAAAAAGTTCAATGAATTCCTTACTGAAAACAATAGGTGAGAATCCATTTCTCCAATCATTATTCTGCCCGTCGTAAAGTCCATCAACAAGATGTGCACTGACATGACTTACCCGAAAACGTAAACCATAATTGCCATCCGAAATTAAATGTTTAAATCCAAAGTTCACACCGAAAAAATAATCAATAGTTTCAACTGGGAACTTGAAATCATTTTCGCTTCTCAACCTTGTGTAAGTGAAAAGATCAGCACCACAAGAATAGGATGTCGTCGAATCTTGAATCGAATAAACATCCTGTGTAGTTCCAATATCGAGTCTTAAAAATTTACCATTGAGATCGAAGCTTGTACCTGCTTTTGGTTCATAAAAATTTGCGGTGAATGGTTTAATATTTAACTCCGAGTTAAACCACGAATGAATCGGCTGAGCGCCGGCAGAATTGATCATCAATAAAGTTATCACAAAAATAAAAGAGAGAATGCGCATTAAACAATATCCGGTTTAGAAAATTTTTTTTTGAATTTCTGCTTGATGAGTTTATTATAGCCATACTTGAATTTTGAAGTGAGGCTCGCCATTGCATAAAGGTTGGTGGGAAATGCAAAGGAAGGCTCGAAGTAGCAATTGACTGTGCATCCCTGGCAAAAATCAAAACGTCCCTCCATCTTTTGGAAATATTTTATTTTATCAGAATAGCGAAGTTCTTTAATTGGTCTATCAATTTTAATTCGTTCACTTGCAAAATGATAGCACGGAAGAATAATTTCATTATAAGGTGAAATTACAATCACACGTGAAACAGCTTTGCAAAGCGGATCACTAATATTATTTCCTCCATCCTTCCTTAATTTTAGGAATCCTTTATTCACGTAAATATTCATTTTGCCGTCAGAATATTCTTCAATAAAATCAATAGCTTCGTCACTCAAGCCGGGATTGCCGAAATACGAGAAGACAGGATTGACCAGCAAAACCAAATCATTTTTAACTGCAATCTCGTGCATACGAGGAAGTTTTTTATATGTATCATTTGTAACAGTAAAAAGAATGTCGGGATATTCACCGAGTGATTTGGCAAGTTTTAGACTTTCGAGAACATGACCGTAACAATTTACTTTTCTGATTCTATTGTGTTCATCTTCGTCAGGAGAATCTAATGAAAAGTGAAGCAGATTAATTTTACCGGCAAGTTTTTCAGCAAACTTTTTGTAAAGCAAAGCATTTGTGGTAATGCTCGTTTGCATTTTTTTTTGCTTAGCATATTCAGCCATCAGGTGAATATCTTTGTGAAGCAGCGGTTCACCGCCGGTAAGATCAATAAACTTTACACCAAGATCAGAAAGTTGATCAACATTCGATTTAAAATCATCAAAGGAAGCAAAGGGAGTATCTTTAAAATCTTCGTGAACACCAAAATGACAAAACTCGCAGAACGCATTGCAGCGGTAAGTTACATAGTAATTACAAAGGAGAAGCATTAATATTTTCTATCCTTCCAGATAACTTTTCTACTGACTGTAATCATAAATGGTAAAATTAAAACGTATAGAGTATAGTAAATTTCAAATTGGAAAAAATATAAAAGATTTTTTTTGATACCCAGATTATCGTGAATGATGTACAGGACAAAAAAATCAATAAACAGTTTAAATGCAGCCAAATATAACCATACAGGTGTGAATAAAAAAGGAAGAGCAAGCATTCCAAGCTGTGTGAAATATCCGAAGAAAAATACTAAGTAACCTTTTGCCGGTATCTGTAAACCGCCTACCCCCCAGCGTTTCTTCTGCCTGTACAAGGTTCGATAATCATTGCATGCGAGTGATACAACAAGACTATTAATATTTAGCGGGAAAATTATTTTATATTTTTTTAATCTATAAATAGAAATTAATAGATTGAAATCTTCAGTTACGCTGAAAGGTAAATTCTCATATCCCCCTACCTCGAAGTAAGCACTTTTGCGATAGGACATATTATTACCGATGCAGCTTAACGGATGACCGAGATTTATTGTACCGGAAGCAACGAACAAAAGATAGATAAAGTCAATTGCCTGCATTCCGCTAAATCCTGAGGCAGCTTTTTGAGTAGTAAAACCATTCACAACTGCCACATCCTTTTCATAGTATGAAGCTAAGGTCTTAGCCCAATTTGGATTTACCTCACAATCAGCATCAGTGGTGAGAATAATTTCACCGGCAGCTAATTGGATTGCATTTGCTAATGCGTTTGTTTTTCCCTTTAATTTGCCAATCTCTTTTTTAGTAATGATCTTTTGAAACTTTGGTTTGTCTTTAATAAAATCATCAATTATGCTTCCAGTGTTATCAGTTGATTTATCATCAACTAAAATAATGCTAAGCTTACCATCGGGATATAACAAATTATTAAGTGAAGTTAGACAGCGCAGAATATTTGGTTCTTCATTCCTTGCCGCAACAATAACTGTAGCGGTCGGAAGTTCATCATCTGATTTTTGTGGAAATTTTTTGCCTGTACCGATAAAGAATATTACAGATTGAATAAAATAGCCCGAAACAAAAATCAGGAATATTATTTCTAATGTTTCAAGCACTCTTCTGGTTCTCCGATTGTAAATCCCTTTCTCTCGACAGCTTCAAATAAATAATCGAGAGACTGCCTTATAATAGCCGCCGATTTAATTGAGTCATGAAAAACAATTATTGAATTCGCTTTTAAATATTTATCAATGGAATATTTCACGATGTTGAAATCATTTTTATAATCATAAGTCAACAAAGACCACATCACATTTGTCAAGTTTTTTTGCTTCAAAATTCTTTTTATTCTAAAGTTAAATTTACCATGCGGTGGTCTGAAATATTTGACAGAATAATTTAAATTATCATTAACAAAATAATTGAAAGCATCTATCTCAGCAGAGACTAAGAGCTTATCAAGGTTGGTTAGAACAGCGTGGTTGAAAGTATGATTCGCAAGTGTGTGCCCGGATTGAATTATCAGTTTCGCTAACTGAGTTTTTAGTTTGATATTATTCCCGACACAAAAAAATACAGCATGCAGATTCCGATCGTCGAGAAGTTTTAATATCAGTTCTGTAGATTCAACAGTTGGACCGTCATCAAATGTCAGAAGTATCTGATCGTTATAAGTCTCCCAAATAAAATCACTAAAGATTTTTTTGATAATTAATGGCGGATTATAAAAATACTTCATTCAGATATTTAATGTTTCTATTAGGTTGATTACTATTTTCGTAAAATTATTTTCCATCACAATTTAACAACAATAAGATTAAGTTTGGATTCAACAATTGAAAAAAAATTCTCAATGGAAAAGTTTTCAGAACATCAAAAAGGATTAGCAGCAATATTACTCACTGCACTGCTATGGAGCTCGGGAGGACTATTAGTAAAACTAATTTCGCTTTCAGCTATGCAATTGTCTTTTTTCAGATGTTTGATTGCGGCTTTAGTTTTCGGAGTGATATTTAAGAAGCAGGTTTTTTATTTAAATGGATTCGCTGTATTAAATTCTATCTTTTATGCCGCTGTGCTTATCCTGTTTGTTTATTCAACCAAGACCACAACGGCTGCCAATGCAATCTTTCTACAATCCACTGCTCCGATTTATGTTTTCCTGATTGAACCACTGCTGAATAAAACGAAGTATGAAAAAATAAATATCATCACAGTTATTATTTGTTCGCTTGGAATGGTTTTGTTTTTTGTTGATGAAATAACTCCGGGGCAAATGAATGGTAACATTGCCGGGCTTAGTGCAGGCTTAGCTTTTGCGGCATTGTTTATTGGACTCCGCGTGAATAAAAAAGAATTTCAGCTTAGCTCAATTTTTTATGGCAATATGCTTGTGGCAGTTTTTACATTTCAATTTGTATTCGACATCGAACAATTATTGGTGACTGATATCCTAATGGTTTCATTTCTTGGAATTTTTCAGATCGGAATCGCATACGCAATTTTTAGTTACGGCTTACATCGAGTACAGGCGTTCGAAGCTTCAGTAATGTCGCTGCTCGAACCTTTATTGAATCCAATTTGGGTTTTTATCGGTTATGGTGAAAGACCCTCCTTTAAAGCACTTGTCGGGGGAGGTATAATTCTTTTAGCAATTCTTTTAAGGACTGTATTTGTGGAAATCTGGGGAAACAAAAAAGTTATGCGTGATTAAGGAGACAGACGATAAATTTTCCAGTTTTCACTTTGTAATTCGTAAACGATTCTATCGTGCAGTCTATTCTCCCTGCCTTGCCAAAATTCAAAATAAGAAGGGATGACCCTGTATCCGCCCCAATATTCAGGACGTTTAATAGTTTGTTCGTTCATTTTGCTTTTGAATTCGACAAACTTATCTTCTAAATATTTCCTATTAGGAACCACACTTGACTGCAAAGAAACCCAGGCGCCTATTCTACTTTCATAAGGGCGGGAGTCAAAATATTCGTCTGATTCTGCTGAAGAAGTTCGTTCCACTTTTCCGTGAATTCTTACCTGGCGTTCTAATTCCTTCCAGAAAAAAAGAAGTGCTGCTTTTGGGTTTTCGTCTAATGCTTTTGCTTTATGACTTAAGTAATTCGTATAGAAAACGAAACCGTGTTCATCAAATCCTTTTAACAAAACTGCGCGAATATCAGGTTTAGATTCTAAGCCCGAAGTAGAAAGCATCATAGCATTAGGCTCACTGATTTCTGCTGCAAGTACTTCATTAAACCATGCTGAAAATTGTTTAAATGGATTAATGTCAACGCTTTTTTCATCTAAAGTTTTTAGTGAATAATTTTGTCTTAACGCTGCCAATTTATTTTGATTAATCATTGTTCTCTTCTAAACCTCTAACGAAAAATATTATTAAGAATACAACTGCGATAAATTTATAACCCTTAAACTGCAATAAGGTTATGAACTTTTTCATTTCTTTTATAAATTGAATTATAAATAATCAATTCTTTCAACACGAAATTACAAAATGAAATCAAACGATCTTACTAAAAAACAAAAAGAAGAATTAGAAAAATTTGGCGCAAATACATGGTTTGTTGAATCACTTCATAAGCAATACGAAGCGGATCCACAATCAATACCGGAACAATGGAGAAATTTTTTCGGAAACGTTAAAGGGAAGACGATGGAGCAAAGACAACATCGGGATCTTTATCGGCAAATATGCATATTAATTATCCCCAACCTTCCGACCAAGACGAAATACAGGTAATAGCTGGAAGCTCAGCTCGAATACTGGAGAATATGACAAACAGTTTAAGCATCCCTGTCGCCACGTCTCAGCGGTCTATTCCTGTTAAACTGCTTGAGGAAAATCGTTCTGTGATCAATCAAGCGGTAGCTAAACGAAATTTGAATAAGATTTCCTACACGCACCTAATTAGCTGGGCGATTTTAAAATCTGTTTCATTTTATCCTTCGATTAACAACGCTTTTTCAATAATAAACGGTAAACCCACCCTTATAAAAAGAAAACAAGTAAATCTTGGACTTGCAATAGATGTTGAAAGAAAAGATGGCTCTCGTTCGTTATTTGTACCCAACATTAAAAATGCAAATGAACTAAACTTCAAACAGTTCATCGAGGCTTATGAAGGTATTGTCCAACGCTCGAGGAAAGGAACAATTGACCCATCTGAATTTCTTGGAACAACGATAACACTTACAAACCCCGGGACGATTGGAACGAATGCCTCTATTCCCCGCCTGATGGTAGGGCAGGGAGCGATAATAGCAACAGGCGCAATACAATACTCTCCCGAGTACCAGGCTATGTCCCCCTCTACTATCTCTGCACTTGGTGTAAGTAAGGTAATGACTATCACAAGCACCTACGACCATAGAATTATTCAAGGCGCACAGTCTGGTTTATTCCTGAAAAAGATAAATGAATTATTACTCGGGCAAGATAATTTTTACGAAGAAATTTTTGAGGCATTACAGATTCCGCTAAAACCGCTTTCATGGAAGACTGATTATCAGCCGGGAATTTTTGATTCAAGTTCTAATACTGAAGAAATTGAAAAGCAAGCAAAAGTGTTACAGCTTATAAATCTATACAGAGTGCGCGGGCATCTGATAGCAGATCTTGACCCGCTTAAATTTAAGATCCCATACCATCCTGAGCTTGATCCTTCGAGTTTTAATCTTACCATCTGGGACCTCGACAGACAATTTATTACCGGGGTTTTCTGGCTTGAAGAAAGCCACACTTCGCGAGATTCTGAACATACTTCAAAAAACCTATTGCGATAAAATTGGTGTGGAGTACATGCACATTCAGAACCCTGCCGAAAAAATTTGGCTTCAGAATCAAATGGAACCGGTTATGAATAAGCCGCAGTTTGATAAAATATTTAGGACTAACATTCTTAAAAAATTAATTGAAGCCGAAAGCTTTGAACACTTTGTCCATAAAAGTTTTATCGGTCATAAAAGATTTTCGCTTGAAGGTTCTGAAACACTAATTCCTGTACTTGATGCCCTTTTAAATGAAGCAAAAAAAAGCGGCATCTCCGAAGTAGTGCTTGGTATGGCACACCGCGGCAGGCTTAACGTATTGACAAACATAATCGGGAAATCTTTCGAGTCAGTATTTTCTGAATTTGAAGATATTCAGGATCCAAACTCGATAGAGGGATCGGGTGATGTAAAATATCATCTTGGGGCTTCGGGTAAATTCCGAACATATGATGGTGATTATATCTCTGTATCTGTCGCTTCCAATCCAAGTCATCTTGAATGGGTAAATCCTGTAGTAGAGGGAATTGTTCGTGCAAAGCAAAACCATATTGGTGAAAGCAAAACTCACAGAAAGATTATGCCGCTGTTGATTCATGGCGATGCAGCATTTGCAGGGCAGGGTATTTGTGCTGAGACTTTAAACTTATCCCAACTTTCGGGATATAGAACAGGCGGCACTGTTCATATCGTTATCAATAATCAAATAGGATTTACCACCACCCCCGAAGATGCGCGCTCTTCCGTTTATGCTACTGATGTCGCTAAAATGATTCAGGCTCCTATTTTTCATGTGAATGGTGATGATGTTGAAGCTTCAGTATGGGTAACTAAATTAGCTTTGGAGTACAGACAGATTTTCAATAAAGATATTGTAATAGATTTATTCGGATATAGAAGGCACGGGCACAACGAAGGCGATGAACCAGGATTTACTCAACCGCTTCTATATGAAAAAATTAAGCAGCATCCTTCAGTGCAAAGCATCTATCGAGAGCACCTGTTAAAAGAAGGAATACTCTCCCCTTCTGAAGTTGGAAAAATTCAGAATGAAATTGAGGAAAAATTATATGACGCATTGGAAAAAACCAAAAGACGAAGTAGTGTATTCAATTCCGACATCCCCCTTGCTTATCCAAAAGAACAGGTTGAAGATGTGCACATTACCAAAGACACGAGTATATCCGAAAATTCATTACATAAAATAATTGAAGGTATTACGACTATCCCGCATAATTTTAACAGTCATGCTAAACTGAAAAAATTCCTTGACAAGAGAAAAGGGATTCTTGACGGAACTGAGCTTGCGGATTGGGCATTAGCAGAATCAATAGCCTTCGGCAGCCTTTTGCTCGAAGGAACCTCAATCAGATTGAGCGGGCAGGACAGTGTTAGAGGGACATTCAGTCAAAGACACCTTGCACTTACAGATATTGTCACCGGCGAAGAATACTTCCCTATAAATCATATCAGTAAAGACCAAAACCAGATTGAAGCACTCGATAGCTTTCTGTCTGAAGCAGCAGTACTTGGATTCGAGTATGGATTCAGTACAGCTGACCCGCTTGCACTTGTAATGTGGGAAGCACAATTCGGTGATTTTGCTAACGGCGCTCAAATTATAATTGATAATTTCATAGCTGCCTCCTATGAAAAATGGAAACTGCCAAACAGTCTTGTACTTCTACTACCCCATGGTTATGAAGGACAGGGACCCGAACATTCATCAGCACGACTTGAAAGATTTCTGATACTCTGTGCACAGGATAATATGTATGTTTGCAATGCTTCAACCCCGGCGCAATACTTCCATCTGCTGCGAAGACATATCCGTCAAAATATTAATAAGCCGTTGATTATTATGACGCCAAAAAGTTTACTGCGCCACCCTGAAGCGAAGTCTCATAAAGCAGATTTTCTAAAAGGAAGATTCCACGAAATTCTGGAAGAGGATTCTCTGAATAATAAAAACATGATTAAACGGATTATACTGACAAGCGGTAAAGTCTTTTATGATTTAGCCAAATTCAAGAAAGAGCATGAAATAAATGATTCAACTATAATTCGACTTGAGCAAATCTATCCGTACAAATCTAAAGAAATGAAGAAGATACTCGCTTCATACACAAAGGCTAAGGATGTGGTATGGGTTCAAGAAGAACCTAAAAATATGGGAGCCTGGAATTTTCTGACTTCAAGATTAATTGAGGACTTAAGCACTGGACAAAAATTGCGATATGCAGGAAGACCTGAAAGTGCAAGCCCGGCAGTGGGCTCAGCAAAATTTCTAATCAGCAGCAAAAGCATTTAGTAAAGCAGGCGTTTGCCGAGGGATGAAGAAATTATTCTAAAATATTATTTTTAATGATGGCAAAATTGTGTGTTTGAAGAGTATATATTAATAGCAAATTACTTCTTTTTCTTGACTGACTTGCATTCAAAATTCTAAATGAAATTCACTCAAAATACTTAGCTATAACTTTTCACATTCGCTCCTATTATACACCTATTATACTCCTAGTGCTCTGCTAATCAGCTTCAATTGCTTCTGCCATTAGCTTTTCAGATAGTTCTTTGCCTAAATATCTATCAATTATGTTATGCACGATATACAGCAGCGGCGTTAAAACTATCGCTACTGTGAATTTGTACATATAGTTTACTACTCCAATCGCAAGCACTAATTTTATATCCCACCCTGCACCGATATAAAATGCGATAAACAAAACAACAAAGCTGTCAATAAACTGAGAAACTAAGGTCGAGCCTGTAGCCCGCAGCCAGATTTTCGCCTCTCCGGTTTTTGACTTAACGTAATGAAATACAGTAACATCAACTAATTGTCCGACGAGAAAAGCAATCAATGAGCCAACAATAATCCAGAGTCCCTGTCCAAATATTGTATTAAATGCCGAATCCATATTCACCACCCCGTTTGTTGTTGTGCGTTCAATCCAAAAATCTGCCGGCGAAAGTTGTATTGCAAAGTAAACCATCAGAAAAGCATAAGCGATCAATCCAGCAGCAGTGTATGAAAGAAATCTTACTCCTTTCTTTCCGAAGTACTCATTGATTATATCGGTCATTATAAATACTACAGGCCAGAGCAGCACACCCGCACTGAGATTGAATGATAGATTTTCAACATTAAAGATTGAGAGATTCACTTGTGTAAATCCGAATGTTCCTTCAAGTGTGAATATTTTTACACCGATAAACTCAGCAAGTATTGCATTGGCGACGAAGAATGCTCCAAGCACATAAAACAGTTTGGTAGTTTTGTTATTCATAGAGTTTAATTTTTTAATGATAATTTATCCAGAGAACATCGAATTAAAAAATAAAAGCGGCACCGGTTATTTGCCGATGCCGCTCCTAGGAGGGATGATGTGAAAGTACGTTACCTTTTATTACGATCTTGTTTTGTAGTGTTATTCCGGTTATTTGAAGTAACCTGAGTCTTCTGAGTGTAAGTCTTTTGAGTGTTATTCTTCTGAGTATTGAATTTTGTTGTATTCGTTTTATTCTTATCAAAAGACTGTGTTCTATTGTTAGAAGTATTTTCTTTTTTATACTGAGTTTGAGTATTTACTTTAACATCTTTCTTCGGTTGATAATTTACCTTGGGCTGATAAGTAACTTCATTTTGTTTTTTCTGCTCGTAATTTTTTGAAGTATTCTTACTTACATCCTTTCTCAACTGAAGATTTTCGCTCGTGTTTTTTTCAATCTTTACAGGATTTTCAGTTCTGCTTTTATCTATTTTAACATTTTCTTTGCTGTAATTTTTATTTACAGATTCATTCGAACTTCTGTCATTTTTATTTTTTAAGATTGATTTATCTTCATTCACCTTTACCTGATTTTTCTTTGTATCAAGGTTTCTATTTTCTTTTACGTCAACTTTTTGTTCACGTTCTTTGTTAAGAGTTACTTCAGTATTTCGATCTTTATTCTCTTTAAGAATTGTTCTGTCCTTTACAGAGCTTAACTCTATTTTCGAAGTTTCAAGCGAAGTTCTTTCTTTTGATTTAGTTACTTCAACATCTTTGAAGTTTTCTTTTCTAAGCTCATCGCGGTCAACTATCAAAGTACGAACATCACCATTTCTTCCATTATTATTTCTAAGATCATTCGGGTCTCTTACAACCTGAAGATTTCTAACCTTAATATCTTGTTTGCTTCTAACCCGAACATAATCAACATCAACACCGTAATTTCTTATTCTTCCGTTTGAATAATTGTAGTTAGTTCTGTAAACAGTGTGATTATAGATTCTGTACTTAATATTGTGCGGAGCAAAATGTCTGTAAGGATAAGGATCACAGAAATAATTGAACCGTACAAAATTCCAATGATGATAATGTGTAACCCAATGGTTCGAGAAATGTATTCCAAAACTAATTGAGAAACTTGCATAAGGCGATAGCGGAGCCCAACCGATATAATCATTATCGTATCTCCATTCAACCCATGCAGGTGACCATTCATAGTCAGGAACCCATATCCAGCCATAATAGTCATCGTAGTACCAGCGTCCATAATGATAAACTATCTGTCCAAATGGTTCATAAGAATCCCAGTACCAACCATCGTCTGTCCAAATCCATTGACCTTCCATGTAAGGACTCCAATCGTTGCGGATGATTCTTGGTCGCCAAACGGTCACACCGGTATTCAACTCTATCCATGTTCCGTGAGGAGACAAAGATGAGTAGAAGAATCCTCCTACACGAGCTGCTGGTTCTGCATTCAGTCTAAGAGTAAAACTTGCTGCTATTACGAAAACGATCAACATTAACTTTTTCATGACGAACTCCTTTTAATAAATTGTTCAGGATGATTATTCCAAGGAATATGCCAATGATAAAAGCCCTTTATTCAATAAGATTTAAAGGTAATTTTTTAGTTCTGTATAATTGAATGGACAAAGGCTAATTGAATTTATACAGTTTAAATATTACTGAATGAATAAAGGTTAATGTCAAAAACAGATACGCAGACTTCGTGGCAGAATTGATTTTGTAAGCAAAGACTAGAAATTATTAACGCTTAACTGTTCTATTCTTCCATTTAAAATTCCCGAAAGCTCCACTAATCCCAGCAATGATTATATATGGCAGGTGTATAATTTCAGCAATCGGAAATGGGATTAAGAAAAATTTATCGAATAAAACACTTGAACCTTTTTTCAGCACTAAGAATTCTACCAGCGCCTTTAAGAAGAATGATATTATAAAAGAAAAAACAAAATAAATCGAAAAGAATATTCCGAGTACTAATTGCACAAGAAGACCAACATAAAACAAATAAATCAAGATTAGTTTTACAATTAAAAGTTTGTCGGCATAAAATAATCCTTTGCTCGCCCATCGTTTTCTTTGTTGATAGAATTGCTTTACCGTTCTGTTAGGATCAGTTTCAACGATAGCTTTTTTATTAGTACAGAATTTCACTTTGTAATCAGTTTCTTTCCATATTTTTGCATTAACAATTCATCATCACCCGAAGACAAATTCATCTGGTCATTAAAACCATTTACTTTATCGAAAGCATTCTTACGATATGCAATATTAGCAGCATTACAAATGATTGGTTTGCCGCTGCCGATTAAACCCGCTCCTGTTATCACTAATCCTGCAAATTCTATTTTCTGAAGTTTACTGAAGAAACTTTCGTTTGAATAAAATTCAACCGGACCAGAAACGAACCCCACATCATCCTTCATACAAGCCAGTAAAGATTTCAGCCAATCTACATTATGATTACAGTCTGCATCCGTAGTAATTATAATTTTACCTTTAGCGTTTTGTATCCCGAATCGAATTGCTCTTTTCTTATGTGCATTCATAGAATAATCTGATGGAACACTGAGAATCTTGATGTTATCTGATTTCTTGCAATCTGAAATTTTCTGAAGCGAATCATCCTGAGAAAAATCATTTACAAATAATACTTCATATTTTTCTTTCGGATAATTTTGTGCTTCAATACTTTTCAAGCTTCGTAAAATATTTTCCGTTTCATTACGAAATGGAATAATAACAGTTACAAAATCCTCCGACATAAAATCTACATCACAAGATTTTAGGTTTTTCAATCCAGAGAATATTCTTAGAAGAAAAAAAATAATTGATCAACAGCAGAATAAATACAATAAGCAAAAATTTATCAATCATTTTTCTAAAGAAGAATATCAGTCCAACTAATGAAGGTAATAAAACATTAATCATAAAAAAGGAAGAAAGAAGCATTGAAGGCAACTGCTTGTGTTTCCCCCAAAAGAAGTAAGAAAAACACTGAGGCTCCTTCCCTTATTCCAAGCTCAGCGAATGATACCGGCGGTATAATTGTCTTCGCAAACATTATTAGATTTCCAGCCCAAAGATAATTTAATACATTCGTGTTGCCGCTGAAACTTATTACAAGCAGTGAGTATTGAAGTATAAAACAAGAATAGAACAATAATGAAATAACTGTCATCTGCAATGAATATTTCTTATCCAGCATTTGCAGCGGTCTAAACTTTTCAAACAGTTTATTCAAATGAGCAGATGATCTTAATTTTTTGAATAAAATATTTTCCCAAAACTTTGGATTAATAAACAACATTACAATAAAATATAAACACATAAAGAAAACAATGAACAACGAAACTGTAATGTAGAATGATACTTGATAATAAAAATGTAAGAATAAAATGCTTGAAATGGTTCCAAGCGACGCAACCATCAGCAGAGGGAAAAGCTTATCAATAAGAGTGGCTATCGTAACTTCAAGCAGCGATTTATTTTTGAAAACAATCGCTCTGCCGAAATATTCACCTACTCTTGCGGGAGTAAATGATCCTGCAGCAAAACCATAAAACAAAGATGAAAATATTTTTTTATCATTGGTTTCGTTTAATAAATGCTCGCAGGTAATTTTCCATTTGTAATACTGCAACCCAACATTGATAAAGCTTAAAGCAAATGCCGCAAAAAGAATTATGTAATTAGCATTGGAAAGAGCAGTTATAATTTCATTGATGTCAACATAATTGAAAATGAATATTAGAAGCCCTGCTGCTATCAATATTTTAGCAGCAAAAAATACTTTTGATTTATGTTCATCAAGAAAGGTGGCCAATGCTTCAAAATATTTTTTAATGGCGTAAGTCATCTATTGTTCAATCTCAAAAATATTTATTTTTAATCCCTCAGTACAATTGCGGCACATTTCAAGTGCTTTGCGATTATCAAGTACACCAGCTCGGAAGGCATTATATTTTTCTGAGTTCCATATTTGAGAGAATGATTTGCCATTCAATGTTCCAAGTGAATATTGAGCATCTTTATCAAAACAACACGGAACAACTTTACCGTCCCATGTGATTACAGAAGTTCTCCACAAAGCAAAGCAATGATCTTTAAGTTTATTTTTAATATGGTACGAATCTTTTTCTAAAATATATCTCGAATAAGTTTGATTTGAAGGAAGAAATTTAACTGCATTTTCTAAAGACGAAATCTGCATAGTTTTGAAAGCTATTTTGTCCACTCCCCTTTCCCTGCAGTATTTTTTAACAGCTTCAATCTGATTTTCATTCTGCTTCATCACGATAAATTGGAACTCGACAAATGGTTTTTTCAAACTCAATTCATTACGTCTTTTGATTAATGCTTTTAATCCATTATCGGCTTGAGCAAAAGTTCCGCCAACACGGTACTGCTGATAACTTTCTTCATCCAAGCCGTCAACAGAGTAGATAAGTTTATCCGGTGCATCATCTAGCACAAGATCTACATTTTTTCATTTACAAAATGACCGTTCGTACTTATGCTGATATAAACATTATTTTTTGTGCGTAGCGAATCATTTCAGGAAGATGTTTATTGATGTACGGCTCACCTTGAAAGAATAACTGCACGTAAAATCCTGTATCTTTTATTTCATCAATCCACTTTTTGAAATCATTTATTTTTAATAAACCAAGTGGTCGAGTTAGAGTACCAAGCCCGGAAGGGCATTCGGGACACTGCAAATTGCAGTGATTCGTCGGTTCGATAGAATACGAAATGGGCATTCCCCAAACAATCGGCTTTCTTGTTATTCGTGACAACGTAAATGAGCAAACAATTTTTACAGCATTCCATGCTCGCTTAATTGTGAGATATTTAAAGACGTTTATTTCCAAAAGATAAGTTAAATTTTTTGTGGAATGAAGATAGTTAAAATCAATCTTTTAGCGAAACTGATCGAAGTTGATTCTAACAGTAATATTTTTTGATATGCAGATTCTCTTGAAGAACAGAGGAAAAAGAATGGAGGCGGAAATATCACCGCCTCCCATAATTGTTGAAAACAAAAATTTATCGGAGCAGAATCATCTTTTTAACAGAATTTAAATTACCGGCTTTAATTCTATAAAAATAAATTCCACTGGAAACCTGACTGCCGCTAAAGTTATCCCCATCCCATTGAATTGAATAAGTTCCGGCATTCTGAAACTGATTGATTAATGAATTAACTTTTTCACCAAGCGCATTGAAAATCTCCAACGTTACAAATTCACTTTGAGGAATTTGATAAGATATAATTGTTGAAGGGTTAAATGGATTTGGATAATTCTGATTCATCTGAAAAGTTAGAGGAAGTTTATTCTCGGATTCACCACTACTAATTGTACTTACAGTGTCGGCGATAAATGAAGTGATCATCAAATTGCCGCTTGCAAAATACTGCCAGCCTGTGCTTGACAAATAGAAATATCCGCGATCTGAAATAGGTGCATTAACATCAACACCGATTCCAGGATTTCCGGGGAGTTCAGGCAGATAGTTTACCACCACCCAATAATCCCCTTCCTTTAATAATGGAGGATCTTCACCCGGCAGCGTTTTAGTTATTGCGCTCGCAACTCCTACACCTGTTGCGGATACGCGGTAGGGTCCTGCAATCTTTTCTCCCGGTAAACCGATGCTATCTTTATGAATGGTAAAATCAAACTCGCCATTATTATTTACTAATGTTTGCAGTCGAACTATTCTCGCAGGATAAAATGTTGGCGTAAAACGAAGAGCAAATTTATTTTCCTCATAAGAAAAACTAACCACATAAAATGCTTCCCAGCTTCCATCATCGTATGTCAGCGGATTAAGTTCCGGATCTTTACAGCCAAAGTTTCCCCGTAAACACCACTCAAAGGACTTGTCAATGTATCGCTTCCGCTGATGATAAAAGCTTCAAGTTTATATTCATACCACAATTCGCAGCCAACATTTTCATCAAGATATGATTGCACACCGGCATCAACAGATGAAATGAATTCACCATTTCTGTATATATTTATAGTTGGTGGAAATTGGAGTGGATCATTATTCAATCCTAATGTTGGATCAGACCATGTTAGTAAAAGATTGTCTGTTTCTTTCTCCACCGAAATATTTGCTGGTGACTGTGGAGGGGCTAAGAGAGTAACATTAATTTTTATGTCGCCAAAATACTGCGGATTAAAAACACTATTCATGGTTTGAGGCCACCACCCATCGAAAATAGCAGCACCACCTGCTCTGGCAATTAAGAATGCTCCAAGTCCCGGAGTTTTATCAGGACTGTAAACCTGAAGCTGATCGCCATCGAAAAACCCCATTGGCAATGCAACTTCACCCTGCAGATGTCCCGCTGCATCTGTGAATTCTACTTGTGCACCGAAGAGAGTGTCAACAATTCCAACTGCGCCTCCAGTATAAATAGGTCTGAATCTTAAATTTGAACCGGTTGGATGCCAGTACGCCCAGAAATTTCCTTCTGTAAATAATGGCTCCCCGCCATTGGGTTCGAATGCGTTGTTGTTATTATCATCGAAATAAAATCCCAAGCCTTCGTTATCCTCGAGTGTATAATTCAGAAAATCTTCCTAGCTACGTAAAGCATATCGCTTTTGATCATCAAATTTAAAATACATGAAAACACTGCCCGCAGGTAAAGGGATTCCGCCACCAAAACCTAAAACATCGGAGACATCTATTTTAAATGCATCTTCCCACTCCCCTGCTGAAATAATTCCGTCGATCACGGGAACACTTCCTTGTGGAGATTCAAAAGTAAAAGTAAACATTGAGTCATTTACCCTGCCTAAAACTTCATTTGAATATTCACTCTCACCATTTTCATCAAACACTGTAATCACGTAGTAATAATCTTTTAATGGAAGAACATTTTCGTCAATGAAATTTTCATCTAACAAATTAGCAGTTCCAATTTTGGCGTATGGTCCGCCGGAAACTGAACTTCGGTAAATTGCCACACTATCGGCCGTCAATTCACCAATCTGAGAAGGGATATATTGATTGCCGGAAACTTTATCTCTTGCCTGCTTCGTCAATGTTTGCATCAAAGTGCCGAGATCATCAACTGCCATTTCGCGTTGAACCTTTAAATTCATAGGATTTACCCATGTAAGCTGAATGAGTAGTTCGAGATCTGTTGAAGCTGAAATAGCCGGAGCAGAATATCCATAAAAACTGAGTGAGAAATCAATACCCAATACTATCCCATCCTCAGGTACAACTACATTTGAAACAGTTCCATATTGATATCCCGGCTTTTGTGCGCGAATAGTATAAGTGCCTGCAGGAATATTTTCAATTATATAATTACCGTTTGCTTGTGAGATCCCAAATCGTTCGGTACCTACTGCGCTAATAATTACACCGCTATGATCGCCGGTATTTGTAAGTTCCACATTTCCACTTACACTGCCGCCACCTAAATCAATTTCAGCATAATAAATCAAACCGCCGCTTCCAAATTCTCTTGCGTGAACGGCTTTACCACCGGCAAAAACTTTTTTCCCATCAGAACTAATATCAACAGAGAATAAGGATCCGGGTGAATTAAAGCTGTATGATAATTCTCCGGTTTGAACATCAAAGACTAAAAGATCGGGTTGGGAGTGTGATAGATCACCCCAGCTTACTGCAGCAGCTACTCTACCATCCGATGAGAGTGCAATATCATCAACTAAGTCCCCCGCCCCTGTGTAAACCCATTTAGGAGTTCCATCACCAAAAGTATCAAATGCAATTACCGAACCATCATAACCAGCAGAATAAAAAAGCAGAGTGCCGGCTACAATTGTATTTCCATCTTCAGAAATATCAACTGATGAAGCCCAGTTAGTAAATGCACCAACCGGCACACGGTATTGCCAGAGTAAATTATATTCGTTAGTTGAAACGTCAAAATATCGCGTTTGGATGAAACCACTGTTATCAGCCGTTACAATAATATTTCCATCGCCGCTGATAACAGCGGGTGCTTCGGTATTATCTAAAAAAGTGATCCCAAATAAGTGAACCATCAACTCTATTTAAAACATACAAATGGTTTCGTCCATTGATTACTATCACATTGCCATCGGAGGAAAAATCAACTCCTGTCCAATTGGATATTTCACTTTTCGGGACATCAAAAGTCCAGCCGACCTCGAATGTTGTTCCGTTATAAAATAAAGAGTATGCTCTTGAAACTGTACCATTTCCAATCGCCTGAGCTAAACAAATCACTCTTATTGTTGGTCCGGCTCCTATTCCATGTATTCCAATATTTACAGCGTAAAGTGTATCTGGAAGCGTAAGTTGATAAATAATATTGCCTGTAGCTTTTTCGATTAGTACAAAATCACTCCCCCTCGCTGCTCCAATGACAAAATCATCTTCTGATTCTGCAACCACGGGGTCATACGGCGCAGTAGATAATTCCCAGAGCGGAGTATTATCGTGATCAGAATAAAGCGATACTCTCATATCATTCAAACCCCATCCTGTAAGCGGAGAAGAGCCGCTATTATTCAACTCAGTAAAATTCGCTATTGCTGCCCCATCCTGATACCACCAAAGAAGATTGCCGCCTAAAACATACTTTTCTTTATTTAGGCTTGAAGGGGCAAAGGATTGATTTAACAATGAATTATCATCAAATGAATTCTTAACACCAAAAGTCTGATGTTTAGAATTATTTCCATCACGAAGAATTTTTGTGCCGATAAAATTCTTATCCTGTGAATACAATTCATTCGTGAAAATGAAAAACGAAAATAGTAGGATACTTATTAAAATTGTTTTTAAGGTTTGCAAATCAAAATGAAATAAACTTTTCATGTGAACCTCCTGGATAGTTTAATAAATTTGTAGTAATATTTTATAGAGGGACTAACGAAGGAACGGTTTGTAACTGAGGTACTCATTAACATCTTCAGAAACGTATTGCTGATAACAAAATATTATTTTATTTGTGATCAAACTTAGAACGTTGTTCGTTCAAAAACAAAATTCTCACCTAAAACATCTTGAGATATAATAGTCTATTAAGAAACGAGATTTGCATACGCATCGTTTGAATAGATAGGATAAATAATCCTTAATAATTTCGAAAGAAGAAAATTTTAATTAAAAGCTTATGAATTAAAATTAATCAACATGAAAGCAGTGAAATCAGTCTCATTGCTAAGTTTATTCAGATGTCTTTGAATCAATTCTAATCTACTATAAACAACATCTGACTTTTGTGCATAAGATTTTAAACAGCTCACCATTTCGATTAAAATATTTTATAAAGTCAGGATGAATTTTCGGATAAGATCATCGTACATTTTATAAAACTCTTGCAAATCATTGTCGAAAGTGTACCAGTCAATTTCCATTTTTTCATAATCCTTAAAGATCGGATCATGATAAGTAGCTTCGAACCAATCTATTTTCTCTTCCATTTTATCAGTGTCTTCATCCCATTTTTTAAATTCATCAAAAAGTTTGTTAAGCTTTTCATAAAAAATTTCCCGCTTATCTTGATGAGTTAAACATCTTGTAAAAAGCTGAGGAAAATCGGAAGTGCCGCTTTTATATTCTTCACTTTCGCACTCCTCCATTGAGTAGCCTGCAATTGTACCCCACGATTTAACTCCCTGTTCAATCCAATCAAGTTCTTCTTCAAAGATGGAAATTTCCGGCTGAATTTCGCTGAACATTTCCTCCATCCTTTTCTGCATTTTGTACAACGCCGCTAAATCATTGTGCATTTTTAGATATTCCATAACAGCAGAAGATTCTAACTCGCTTAGAGAAGCATCACTTTTGTATTCAAAGTGAATAACTCTCAATTCGTGGTTCACCATAGTTGGTTTCATATAATTTTTATTACCTTATTAAATTGGATGAAATTTATTGACTAATATTGAACGATTAAGAATTTATAACTGAATATATTAAATCACTAATCTTACTCAAAATTAGCATTATGCCATTCTGTGCAATGCCAACAGCATGACAAATGTATACGGTGAGTTATTTAAGTAAAATCTCAGTTTATTTTCATTACATATCACATTATTACTGTTAAATGTCAAGTTGAATGCCAAAGATATCAATTGACAGCACACATAAATAAAGTGATAGGAAGCGAAAATGAGATGACAGGAAGCGAAAATGAGATGACAGGAAGCGACAATGAGACGACAGGAAGCGAAAATGAGACGACAGGGAAGCGAAAATGATATGACAGGAAGCGAAAATGATCTGGCAGGAAGCGAAATGATGACAGGAAGCGATGACGGCAGGAAGCAAAAATAAAGTGATAGGAAGTGAAAATTTACTGCTGGAGTGTAAAAATTACCTATAAGGACTATTGAACTCGCCTAACTCAAAATCATCATTTATGTCATTCTGCGGCAAGGCATCAGTATGATAAATGCGAAAGGTGAGTTAAATTAATTTGTTCGTCTCAACATCAAAAATTTTTAATTTTTCTAAATTAAAAGCAAGGGTGACTTTGTCACTTTCTTTAATTTTATCTGTCGGTGATATTCGAGCTACACATTTATTTCCATCAATAGAAAAATGAACAAACATTTCATTACCCATTGGTTCAATTAATTCAATGCAAACATTTATAACATTAGAAACGGCTTGCTTATCATGCTCCAGGAAAAAATCTTCCGGTCTGATTCCAATAGTTATTTTTTATTCTCGTACTTCACAAGTTGATTGATGTGAGTTTGATTAAGATGAAAAGTAAGCTCAGATGAATTACTCTTAAACTGGTTTGAACCTGATAAAATTACTCCTTCAATAAAATTCATTGAAGGGCTTCCAATAAAACCTGCAACAAATTTATTCGCTGGATTATTATAAAGATTTAGCGGAGTATCAATCTGCTGAATAACTCCATCTTTCATTACAACAATTCTATCTCCCATCGTCATCGCTTCAGTTTGGTCATGTGTAACATAAATCATTGTTGCATTAAGACTTTTATGAAGCTTAGAAATTTCTGTTCTCATCTGCACTCTTAATTTAGCATCAAGATTAGAAAGCGGTTCATCGAACAAAAATACTTTTGGTTTACGTACAATAGCTCTTCCAACAGCAACCCTCTGCCGCTGTCCTCCTGAAAGAGATTTTGGCTTTTTATTTAGATAATTTTCAAGTTCAAGAATTTTAGCTGCATCATTTACTCTATTTTCAATTTCCTTTTTATCAAATTTTTAAGTTTTAATCCGAATGCCATGTTTTCATAAACCGTCATATGAGGATAAAGCGCATAATTCTGAAATACCATTGCGATGTCTCTATCCTTTGGCGGTTTATCATTTACCACCTCCCCATCAATCAAAATTTGCCCGCTTGAAATTTCTTCAAGCCCTGCAATCATTCTTAAAGTGGTTGATTTACCGCATCCGGAAGGACCAACGAGTACAACAAATTCTTTATCATTTATTTCGACACAAACATTATCCACCACCTTTTTGCCGGCTTCATAAACCTTCGTCACATTATTTAATATTACTTCTGCCATAATATTTCTTTGCTTTGATTATTTAATAATTTCTTATTCTATTTTGAATATCATTCTTTTACACTCCCCATCATGATTCCTTTAATGTAATACTTTTGGAGAGCGAGGAAAACAATAATGACAGGGATAATAGTAACAACAGATCCAGCCATCATTAACTCGGGATCTTTTGTATGCTCGCCCATTAAGTTTGCAAGTGCAACCGGAAGCGTGTACATAGAGTCATCCGTTAACACGATCAAAGGCCAAAGAAAATCATTCCACGTTCCAAGAAAAGTGAATATGGCAAGTGTAACTAAAATGGGGTAGCAAGCGGCAGAATTATTTTCCGGTAAATCTCGAAGTCGCCGGCACCATCAATTTTAGCGGCTTCAATTAAGCTGTCGGGAATCGAAAGGCAGTATTGTCTTATCAAGAATATTCCAAAATATTAGCTAAACCAGGAATTATGATAGCCATATATGTGTTGATAAAGCCCATATATTTTAAGAGTAAAAATAACGGAAGCATTGTTACCTGACTTGGAATTATCATTGAAGTCAAAAGCAGATTAAACAATTTATCCTTTCCAGCAAAGCGATATTTTGCAAAGGCATATCCTGCCATGGAATTGAAAAAAAAGCGAGACGATAGTAACAATGGTTGAAAGTAATAAACTGTTTAGAAAATTTTGGGCAGCATTCAATCTTACAAACAAAGTTTGAAATTGAATTAATGCTGCGTAATCAGGAATAAATACTGGCGGGAATACGCTTGCCTCCCCATCATTCATCAATGATGCAGAGACCATCCAGAGAAATGGCACCATAGTGATGAAGGAAGTAATTCCTAAAAATGTGTAAAGCAAAATCTTTTTCATAAATCTTTACTCTTTTGAGTTTTTAACTGAATCATCGTTCCGATAAAAATTATAAAGAAGAGCACAAAAGCAATTGAAGCAGAGTAACCCATATTCCACCATCGAAAACCCTCCTGATACATATATTGAACGATGGTTAATGTTTTATTCAATGGACCCCCCTGAGTCATCACATAAGGCTCAGCAAAAACCTGAAAGAAGCCAATCATGGTAATAAGAGTTACGAATAATGTGGTGGGGGCGAGCATTGGTAAAGTTATGGATTTAAATTTCTGCCATCCGTTAGCTCCTTCGATATCGGCAGCTTCGTATAATTCTTCGGGAATGTTTTGCAAACCTGCAATAAAAATTATCATATTGTATCCAAAATTTTTCCAAACAGACATCAAGATTATTGAAGGCATCGCCCAAACAGGATCACCAAGCCAATCAATAGGATTTATTCCCACAAAACTTATAATATAATTTAGAATTCCAAACTTAGGGTGGTAGATAACTCGCCAAACAATTGCGACAGCTACAAGTGTCGTCACAACGGGCATAAAATAACTTAAGCGGAATATTCCTTTATACTTTATTAGTTTCGAATTTAACAGAAGCGCCGCTCCCAATGATATCGCTATAGATAAAGGCGCCGCTGCCACTACGTAATAAAAAAGTATTTTGCAGTGCCTGCCAGAATAAAGGATCATCAATTAGTTTTAAATAATTTTTCAATCCAACAAATCGAAGTGTACTCCAATCACCAAGTGTATAAATATCGAAGTCCGTAAAACTTATCATGAACGCAGCTACAACAGGCAGGAAGAAAAAAATGCCAATCGCAGAAATTGCCGGAGCTAAAAACAGGTACGCTGCTTTGCTGTTGTTTGTGAAATATTTTTTAGATAACGATTTCATTTTTAATGTTCAAGCATCCATTTTCTTTTTTCAAGAATTTTATCAACATCCTTATCTAAATTCATTAGTGCTTGTTTGGTTGACATCTCATTTCTTGCGGCAAGTTCTGCATAAAGTTGAATTTTTGAAAACGCAATTTGTTCCCACTCTGGAATCTTGGGGGTGGCGGCAACATTATGAAATTGTTCATAAAACGCGTTCATATAAATATCATTTTTTAGAATTGAGTCTTCCCACGCTTCTCTGACCGAGGGCAAATCGTCTGTAAGCTTATAAAACTCAATTTGTGTTTTCGCTTCCGAAAGAAATTCGATCAATGCGATTGCTTCCTTTTTGTGTTCGGAGCGGCTGAAGATAACAAGACTTGAACCCCCAGCTAATGATAATCCCGGGTATTCGTGTTTATAACCAGGCATCGGCGCGGTCATCCATTCATTTGCAAGATCACCTTTCATCCATTTTTTAAACTCAGGAATATTCCACGGACCGGATATATACATACTGAAATACTCATCAGCAAACGCTTGATATACATTCGTGACCTGGGAGATTCCTATCGGAGCAAGTTTCTGTTTATGAAATGAAATTAAGAAATCAAATGCTTCTTTAAACTCAGGCGAACTAAAATTAGCTTTGGTTAAATTCTCTGAGATTAATTCAGCATTTGCCTGAAGCCCGAACTGAACAAACGGTGCCCATTCATTTGTTGGCAGGTAAATAGCATATTTTTCTTCTCCCAGGGAAAAGTATTTTTATTTTTTTGAAGCATCCAAAAGCTCTTCCCAATTTCTTGGGGGTGGGAGTATCCCGCACGCTGCAAAACATCCTTTGCGATAGTAAAGAACTCTTGTATCTACGTACCACGGAATACCATAAATTTTTCCATCAATAATATTGGTACGCCAGATTCCATCAAAATATCTGCCGCGGTTCAATTTATCCGAGCTTGCAATTAAATTATCAAGGGGGATGATGGCATACAACGCTGCGAATTGAGGGATCCAGGTATTACCGAGTTGACAAATGTCTGGTGTGTTATCGCTCGCAAAAGCAGTTATTAGTTTTTCCTGTGCGGCTGTCCATGGCATTGCTTGAACTTTAACTTTTTTATACGCGGGTACTGTTTTTCAAATTCAGGAATAAGCTTTGTGACAAACTCTGCCTCTGACCCCATTGCCCAAAATTTTATCTCTGTAAAAGTCTTTTTTTCATTGGAACAAGAAAACTGAATTGTACAGAAAAATAAAAAGAGAATGATTAAAATATTTAGACTTTTGTTTGTCATTTAAATAGTTACTTATTAAAAGTAATTTCACTCAAAGATATTGTGTGCTCAATTCTTTGATTATTTCGGTAAACCCAAATTTCCATTTTAATATTTGGATCATCACTATTCCAATCAATAGTAATAAGTCCGAAATTATTATCCATAACAGGACCTTCAATTCGATTCAGATTTGGCGTCGCAAATTTCCAGCTTTCAGTTATACCGCTCGAAGTAACATCATAAATCGGATATAGTTCTTCCGATTCTACTTTTGAAATTTCCGCATAATGCACATCACCGGAGATAAAAATAACACCATTGGCATTGGTCTTTTTAATCAGGTCAAGTAATTTTTTTTTGTTCAAAAGGAAAATTCGCCCATGCTTCATAACCATTAAATGAAACCCCAAATTGAGTACCGCTGCCAATTATTCTTATATCTGCAGGAGTTGATAATTCCTTTTCAAGCCAGCGCCATTGCTCTTCGCCAAGCATTGTTGAATCAGAATTTTGGTGCGGGAAATAATCAAGTTTGTAAAAAAAGCTTTCGTCATCTTTTAATTCATCATTATAAATTCTTAAGTCATCGCGAAAAGTTCTTTCATCGAGAAGAATAATCTGAAGAGTGTGTTTCGAATCTGAGAAATAATAAGAATCATAAATACCTTTACGATTATATCGCGGTGAAGTTTTAGGCACTTCGAAAAAATTGAGGAATAATTTCTTCGATTCATTTTGTAATTCGTAATGCCGCCCAATATCATTCCAGCCGTAATCGTGGTCATCCCACGTTGCAATAATTGGAATGTTCAATTTTAGTTTTTGAAATTCTTCTTTAGCCCCCAGCTTTTTATAAGCTTCTTCTAATTCTTCAATACTTTTTGTGTCAGCATAAATATTATCGCCGAGATAAATAAAGAGTTCAGGTTCAAGTTCAGGTTAATGTTCAAGAATAATCGATAGGATCGGTTGATCTAGGTTTTCATCTGCACAAGAACCGAAAGCTATCTTTGAAATCAGCGGATAATTATTTTGTGCAAACGATAAAGCCGATAAACAAATACTGAAACAAACAACTATTTTTTTCATAACGTAACGATGATAAAATTCATTTTGCAAGCACCATTTTGCCGGTTAAGACATTTTCTTTGTAACTGATTTTATAAAAATAAATACCTGAACTCACTAATCTTCCAAGTTCATCTAAACCATCCCATGATTTCTCATTTAATCCTGCAGGAAGTTCTTTATTTACTAATTGCTTGACTAACTGTCCTAGCGAATTATAAATGTTCACCTGAGTAAATTCCGAATGTGGAAGAGTGAAAACAATATTAGTGGAAGGATTAAAAGGATTAGGATAATTACCAATTAACTTGAAAGTATTTTCGTCAGGAATTATATCTCCAACATCTGTAGTTGAATCAGGCACAAATCCGATAGCATCCAGCATAGGTTGAATTTCAGGATTTTTCATAAAATTATTCCATAGCAATCCGCTCCTGTAATTTTCTATCATCGCAATTATTGGTCCTTGATCAATTGCAAGGTAACTATCTGCAAACCAATTTTCAGTGGGATTGAAAGCATCATAAAAACCATACTCCCCCCAAACACTTGTCCAGTAAGTTCGATAAAGATATTTAATAACCTCGATTGATTCTTGAGGAGTATAAGCTAAAGAAGAAAGAGCAGCCGTCGGAGTTATCGTACCATTATCATTATTAGGTTCGTGAACGCGATAACCGGTCGGATCATCACTTGCTGTTAGTCCCCAGCAGTTTTCATTATATCCAACATAGTTATGCGGATTATCAGTACAATAAGCTTTATGGATTAGAGTAATATTCTTATTATTTAAAAAATAATTACAGTAGGCATCTTTTTTGTTTCTTGGATCAAATCCAAGAAACGAATAATGGGAAAAGAAGAGCGGACCACCGAAGTCCCACCCTACCCATTGTATATAACCATAGAATGAACTTCCATTAACATAATAAGAAGAGTTCGCCCATCCGTCATGAAATAAATTTGCGGGAACGCCGTGTGTTGAAGATGCGATTGCTAATAAATATACGATCATAGCTTCATTGGGACCAGCAACGGTCATATTCATTTGCCAGCCATAATTTGGTGACCAATGCCAGTAGAGGTAATTTCGGTGGGATATCTTCTATACCAATCCCATTCAACTTCATCAATAATTTGAGTAGATAAAATTCTTATCGAGTCTTCTTCAGCAGTGTACTGATCAAAGTATTGTCGAATCGTCATCAAACCTTGAATCATATAAGATGTTTCAACGAGATCCCCCGTTATCAAAGGTGCTAAATGGTATAACGTTTCCATTTGAACCGTTCAGCCAATGTGAAAAGCTCCGTGAAATCTATCAGCTTTTGTTGTAAGAAAATTCAATATTTTCAACATTCGTTCAACTGCTTCTTCACGAGTCACATAACCTCGTTCCACCGCGACCGGGATAGACATTATACCAAAACCTGAGCCGCCTGAGGTAACAGTTTCCGCACTTCCGAGCCTCTCCCTTGCAAGACCTGAAACCGGATGTCCGTAATCCCAACAATATCTGACTGTAGTTCTTTGCACCATATCCAGAAATTCATCATCAGTCATTACATGTGTTTGGGCTTCAACACTATCGCTTAAAGGGGATTCATTTCCACTAACGTCAAATGCACTAATTTTAAATTTGAAACTATAACCGGCAACGCCCAAATTAAAAGAAAAATAGTTTTTACTTTTATCAACGATCTTATAAAAATTATAAACTGAACCATTCCACAAATAAATATTATAACCTGCTAGGTCACTTTCTGTATTTGCTTTCCAAATTAAGTCTATATGTTTTCATAGCCAACACCTTTAAGATTTAGCGGAGTATTGGGGGGTATGGTGTCTGTCTGCGCATTTGTTCCGAATGGGCATATAATCAAAATGATCGCAAATATTATAAATCGTATCATCTTATTATCCTTAATTAAATCTATGGTGAATGAATTTAACAATTATTTTTTTTTATGACTTTATAACCAAAAGATTTCAATCTATACTTTTTAGAACCAACCGTAATTATTTTCTTTTGATTATGATAGTTTAGCAGAAACAAATATGTGTTCTTCTCTCCCTTTCGCTGAACAAATTGTAAATCAGGATCAGAAATCTTTGCTTGTCTTTTTATGTTATCAAGTGAAACTATTTTTTCGTAAAGCAGTAAATGCTCATCACTGCTATATCCAAGTGCATATCCAAGAATTGTAGCTGTGCCCTTGCCAATTTTTCTATTGATAGCACAGACTTCACCGTTACTTGTTCTCGAAACTATTTCTGCATCGCTTGATTGATAAATTTGTTTCGATTTAAAAATCGTAAATACATCTTCAATTCCAAATGCATTTATTTTATTTGAACTTTCGCTATTTGAAAATTGAATATCAAACTCATCCTTTAGCACTGTGCAGGGATTTAGATACAAATCTAAAGTAGGTAAAGCAGGATACAATATTAAATGACCCCCAGCCTTTGTGTAATCAGCAAGCAGGTTCTGAGTTTCTGCATCCATAAACTCTGTTGTAACAACCCAAAGTTGTTTGTACTTAAGTAAATCATCTACGGCAGTAGTTTCTAAATCTTTAATATCATAATTATAATTTAACGTTTGAAGCCCGCGTAATAATCCATTAAAAAATATTTCTTCACGAATAAATCTTGGATCATATTGCAGACCTAATTTATCAACATCAAGTCGTTTTTCTTTGAGCAGTTGAGAAGTTGTCAGCTCTGTATAGAAATATGGTTTGTATAATCCAACACAAATATCCGCTTTGGTTTCGCTGAGTAGTAAATTCTCTTTCTCTTTATTGATGAAGTTGTTAACCTTTTTTATTGAATCATACAAAGGAGATTTTTCGGCTTTGTAATCAAGAGGAGTTTGATAGTAAAAAGTCTTTCCATAAAATCCTTTCCCTTTAGGATTAATTCCTTGAGAAAACATCTTAATAGTTTAGACTTTTCATACCATGAGCAAGTGAAGCAAAATAAAATGTTTCTAAATCACTTGCATCACTTTTAACATGATGCTCGCGAGTTCCTGCTTGAAATTCTGCAGCCCACACTGGTGCATTTGGCTGCATAGCTTCTAGAATTTTTATTGCAAGCTAAATCAGAATGAGCATTTCTAAAAGAAACAAATTCTGGAATATGATCCAATCCAAAAACAATATCATCACGAGTACGCATGATTTCTTCATAAGTGCTAATAAGCATCGGAAGTTCTGCCGCGTTACCGTAAATCCAGCCTGGAATGTTGTGTGTAAGCTGAACATTTATATCGTAACTTTTTATTTTTTTAATTAATACATCTAGATATTGAGTAAAATAGTGACGATAGAAAAGATGAAAATCATGGTATGCACAATAATCTTGTTTGATCTCAATCTTCCCCACTGGTGCAGAAAGGTTTTCGAATGATGAATAATTTATCCCGTAAATATTGTTTAGATTTTCAATTGATAAATATTTCTCAATCAAAAATTCTTTGTATAATGTTATCACCGAAGGATTGTAATCGATCTTACCTAAAAGCCATTGGAATACACCAACTTCATTACAAACCTGCAACATTATAATCGGTCCATTATTACTCTGCTGATTTTCAGAAATGATTGGCATCACTTTATCATACCAAAGAAAAGTATAACGCAGATATTCATCAGACATGTATGACATCAAATCGCGTGAGATTACATTTCCATGTTCATCCAAAGCAAAAGAATCTTTACAACACCGTTCTAGAAGCCATGTGGGAAGCCCATGTGAATCGTACTCGGCAAGAATATACGGACCGGGTTTTACAATTAAATCCAAGCCTATTTTCTTACATAATTTTATGTACTTTAAAAAGTTTCGTGCTGGATTTGTTTCGCCTGTAAAATCAAACTTGCCTTCTTCATATTCGTGCCAATCCCAGGGAATATATGTTGAAGTAGTATTTGCACCGGATTGTTTCAGTAATGTTAAATGCTTTTCCCATAATTTTGGATTAAGTCTGAAGTAATGTATTTCTCCAGAAATTATAAAATGTGGTTTTCCGTTTTTTAAAAAATATCCTTTTGATGCGCTGAAGCTCATTTAATCAAAACCGACTCTATTTATTGAATTAAAATAAAAATTCACTATTTCCTTGTAGGATATTGAATTTTTGTTCTCTACCATTCCTAATCACTTTCAACTGAAAGTCACCATCAGATTGAACAGTAATCTTAAATGTATCATCCACTCGCTCGGCAACCAAATCAACAACATGTCCATTAAATCTAAACCTTTCACAGCCGGAACGTTTGTCAGAATTTACTTTCCAGACCAATTCGTTCTCCGGTGCATTAGGTTTTAATCCGATTCCATATTCAATAAAATAAAGTACCGGCGCTAACGCCCCCCATCCAACAATATCTTTTACAACCGGCGCTCCGTCTGTGTTGATTCCTTCCTTAATAGAGTCCGCAGCAAAATTTTCCCAGAATGTACATGTCTTCTTAAATATTTGTACGACAGCATCTAAATGTTTAAGAGCAATCTCTTCAGCGAGATCATTATATCCGCAAGCATCTAAGCCTTTAATAATCATTGTATTTGTCATAACCCAGACCGCACCAGACCAGTATCCACCTTGCGGATAATATTCTTTTTCATCTGCTGCAAGAGAAGGTACTGGATGCAATCTTCCAAATGTTTTGGGATTGTTTAGTTGTTCGACAAGATATATTGTTCTATCGGACGGAGCAGTTTTTGAAAGTAGTGTCCAGAAAGCTGCAATAGTTTTGATTGTACAAAATTCTTCATCTATTGTTAAATCAAAATAAAATTTCTTTTCATCATCCCACATGTTAGCATTTATTATTGCTGAAAGACTGTCTGCATCGTCATTAAAAATTTTTGCTTCAATTTCGAAACCTAAAATATCAGATAGTTCAGAAAGATTTCTTGCAAAGAGAACCATCTCTGAGGAAATGTCGATTCCTGTTCCTCCGCTTGCAAGACAAATATTTCTTGGCGAATTATCCATACTTGCCCAATCTGTAATGTATAATCCATTTCCCTGCCGGATATATTTCTTCAAAGCTTCGTAATATTTTATTAATGGTAGTCTAACTAATTCTAACCGTGCTTTGTCGCCTGTCCATTTATAGCTTTCCAATTCCGCCCAGGCTAGAATCGGATGGTTCAATGCATCAAGCGTTAATTTAGGATTTGGAGTAGGTGTCGCCCTTCCTTTATAAATTACATCAGCTTTGTATTGATTAAAGTACTCATCAAATCCCCAGCGGCTAAAGAGAGGTAGATTTTCATTATTTCTCCACGGATCAAAATCAATTCCGGTAGTACGATTTATTTCTCTACAAATTTCTCCAGTAGAATATTGTTTAATATAGAAATTATCTAAAGAAGAAATTCCAGGAACCAAAGGATGCGCCACATTTAAGAACATTGTTTGAAAAGCAGTATCCCACAAAAATAAATTTGCATTAAAAGCACAATCAAGAAATTGAGAAACAAAACCGCTTCCATCTGCAGGCGCTTGAAAGTTTTTGAAAGCCATTTCCCAGGATGCCCAGTAAGTTTCAATCCAGAGTGGATTTTCATCATAAATCGGATTTGGCAATAAATCCTTTGTATCATCGAACTTTGGTAGCGGACGTGGCTCATAAGTTTTTTTTGAAAAGTATATCCCCTGCACTTCGCCATTTTGGGGTAGTAAAAAGATAGAATAGAAACTTAGGATAAGTAATAGAGTCATGATTATATTAGTTTTCATTGACTAATCCTCAATAAGCTATAACTAATTTAGCAGGAAATTCTTTCACATCAATTTCATTTTTTGTGAATGAATTCGTTTCTTTACCATTTACCGTTACACCGATAGGAAGTTTTGATTCATTAAAGTTTTTAATTTTTATTCCGTTCTTTGGTAGATTAACATCACCATAAATCGATAAAGTATATTTTTCATTTTCTTTTTTAATTGAGTATGAAATATCTCCGAAGTATGTAGGAAGTTTTTCAATCGACATTCCATTTGGCGAATCAATCCAATCCTGATAAAGCGCTGATGCTAATACTAAAGATTCATCAGCTTCATTTTCATAAACAAACATGGAACGAATTGCATTTAAAAAATCGGAACCAACCCATGTATGCGGCATATCTCCAATAAATCTTGGTATGCGTTTATCTTTCCAAACAACTTCTGCCCAATGATTCCATCCATGCGGACGTTGATCATTTAAAAAGAATTCTATCAATTCATATTGCACGTCCCGGTTGATCCAATTGAATGAAAGAACCAATCAAACGATTTTCATAAGGAGTGTAATTAACCCAATCAATTTTATCATCTCTTCTGCTTTTAAAGTATTCATAGTACTTGTTAAAAGTATTGTAAACTCGCGGTTTCGGTAGGTTACTCAATTCGTTGCAAGGAGTTAGAGCAATTGTTGTTGATGTGGCGTCAAAGTCACCAAGCTCAACACAGCCCGGAATGTAATCAATATTTCTTGTCTTCATCGCGAGCTTAAGTGAATTGTAAAGATTTTCATTAAATGTATCTCTAACTTTTTTTATTCTTTCATAAGATTCTTTTTCACCAAGTATTTTTTGAATCTCTGCTGCATCTTTTAACCCTTTCATAGTAAAAAAATTATCCCAGTACGAGTGCATTGGCTTTGCTGAGTAACCTTCGTGACTAATCGATTCAGTAACCAAACCATAATAAGCTCGAACGCTGTCATTGCCATTTTTAAAATGGTCAGTTGATCTTTCGGCAATTAATGATTCAATATACTCAACAGCTTTTTTTACATTTTCATTTTTTGATCTTAGGAAAGTAGTGTCTTTTGTAAAGTTAAAATATTCACGAATCAGATAAATCATTTCACCATGACTGTCATTTTCAGGAACCGGATCGGGACCCCTGGAATCAACAACACAAGGCACTTTACCATTTTCAAATTGATTAGCAGTGTACCAATCAATAAAATCTTTTACTTCAGCTACAATTCCGGATTTTAATAATGCAGATGAAGTTAATGCTCCATCTCTTATCCAGCTTCGTTCATAAGATCGTGAGCCGGGTTGAATTCCCGCTTTGTCTCTATTAATTAAAATGTATGCAAGATTTGATTTGTATGTGTTTACTATTCTATCGGCAGATTTAGGAAGATTAAATTTTATATAATCTACTTTTGATTTCCAGAAATTTTTTGTTTCTTCAAATTTCTGTTCGATTATTTCATCAGTTAAATTTTCCTTTATTGATTCCTTTCCATAGAACGGTACGGCGACATATACAATTTTTGCTTCCCCGGACCTCAAATCAAAATCATATCTCAAAACTCCGCTTGCAAGATTTGTTGCATCAACAACTGATTTATTTTGAGAAATGTTATCGTTGCTTACAGCATCAACAATATTTCCTTCATCAAAAGTGTTCGCACCAAAAGAAGTGTAATGAGTAATCGGAATTACTTCTTTATCATCATTTACATAAATCTTACCACTACTTTCTTTAATAGAATTAATCTTTCCGACTCCACCGGTAATATTTAAGAATTGATAGTAAGGATTAACCTGAAATGGGTGAATAAGTAAAAACAAACTTCCGTTTTTATGTAATAAAGAATTATTTGAAAGTGTGTACTTAAAATAAAGTACAGAACTTTTATTTGCCTCGCCGTTTGCAAATACTTTGGTTTCAAAATCAAGATCATTGCAATTCCAATTTACTTTTGGAATTGGAAGATAGTTTTCTTCGAGAGATTGTGTTGAACTTACATTAGTCCAATTAAACAACTTATCATCAACTTTGATAATTGGTTCAATTGAAAACTCTGCTTTATCAACCTCAACCATTCCATCTTCATTAATCAACGCTTCTTTAACATCATTATTAACTCCCACCACAGTCCAATAAGAAGCTTGTTCCAAAAAATATCTTGGGTAATTTCCTTTTGGTGAATTCTTAGCGATATAAATGAGAAAATCATTTGGAGTTAAAGAATTCTTAATATCAAGAAATTTTATTTCGTTGATACCAAATCCTTCAGCAGAATTAGCTTCAAGAAGATTTATTTAAAAATCTTGCTTCTGCCTCTGTTAGCTTTATAAAACTAACATCACTCTGGTTGGATGAAACTGAGTAAACTTTTTCCCAATCACTTCCGTTCTCAGAAAGTAATATCTCAAAAGATTTGGCGTGATGAATTTTTAACCAATCAATTTTTAATCCTCCGAATTCCCTTCGGGTTTTGAAATCAATTGTAATTGATTGATTATTTGTACCAATACTCTTCCAATAAGTACCTGATGAAACATCAATAATATTCCCTGGTATCAAGTCAAAGGATTGCGATTTAGCTGTTACAAGAGGTGTTGGATAAACATTTGTTTCAGATTGCAGTGGTTCAAACTTCAAATCATCAATCCAAACACTTCCTTTACCTCCAACGAATGAGGCAATTGTAAATTCAATTCTGTCTATTCGCTTTAAAGACTGATCTTCAGTTGGTCCCCAGGCAAACTGGATGTGTCTTTTTTTATCTTTATTTTTTTCCACTCAGCTGGGAAATCGTAATTTCTGTTGTTTACCCACCAAACATTATTGCCGGTGCTGTCAATAAATTTTATTTCAAAATTGTTTGATGGAGATTCTGCTTTAACGTAAAAAGTACATTCAAAATTCTCAGTTAGATCAATCGGAAAGAATTTTTGAATACCGCCGTAGCCAGTACCTTTAGTAAAATCATACTCAAACTTTACCGCATTGCCGTGTAGACCAATCTCGCTTGAAATTGATAGATCAACTCCGTCGGCTTTTATTAAGTCCCATCCTTTAGTGCTTTCAAAATCATCCAGCGTTGTTGATTGAGCACTTAGGATATTGTTTCTTAATATCAGTATCGTTATTGCGAAAATTGTTCTAAAGATTATATGATTGATTGACATTTTTAATTTATACTTAAAAATCTTGCCACGAATTTCACTAATTAACACGAATTAAATTTTATTTGATATATTCAAAACTAAGTCTATTCAGTCCTTTTTGAATGATAGGATCCTTCATCACATAATTCCAGATCAAGCCAGTTCTAAAATTCTCAATCATCAAGAGCATCGGACCTTGATCAATCCCGATGTATTCTTTGTTGAACCAATTTAAAGTAGGATTAAATGCGTCAACGTATCCATATTCTTTCCATAAATCTTTACCGTATTTTTTATTAAAAGATTTTATAGTTGGAAGAACAACTTCTGGGACAAAAACAATTGAGGATATTGCTGCATAAGGTGCGATTGTTCCATCATCAAAGTAATTAAAATCAGCACCGCTTGTACCTCTCGCTGCATAACCCAAAAACTGTTTGCTATCATAATTATATTTTTCTGTTGGACCATCGCAAGCTGAAAGTCCCCAACAGAGAGAATCGTACCCCTCCCAACTGTAAGAATTTTCGATTGCGTATTGTCTTTGCACTAAAGTTGCCCGTCTTGAATTTTCAAAATAATCTATTCCTTTATTTTTCATAAATGAATCAGCAAGTCCATGGAAATCTATGAACACATGAGAGAATTGATGACCAAATAGTGGGGGAAATGCAGCGTGAGAAAGATTCGGATATGGCGTTCTCCAATCATAAGAAGCTAACCATGTTTTATATCCGGCTTCAACATTTTTCATTCCACTTCCTGCGGCAAGAATGTAAAGGAACAATGCTTCGTTATAACCATTCCATCCCATAAAATGCAGTCCTTCATTTGGTTTCCATCCCATTGAAATTGTATTTGCATATTCGCCTGTTGGAGGCATTTCAAAAAAATCCCAGTCAAGTCTCTTTAATAGATTTGCAGCAAGGTTGCGAATTTCATTTTCAACATCGTTCACTTGATTATAATATTTTCTTGCAAAAATGATTCCCATCATTAATAAACCGGTATCAATCGTGGAAAGTTCGCAGTTCCATTCGCGGGTACCAGAATTCATTCTTAAGAAATGATAATAAAATCCTTTGTAGCCTGTAACATTTGTATCAGAACTTTGGACAGAATTGAAAAAGAATTTTAAAGTATTAAGAGTTATCAGAGCAGCTCTGTCACGAGTTATCCAACCGTGTTCAACTCCAACTGCGTAAGATGGAAGTGCAAAACCAATTGCAGCAATACTTGCAGGTGCCCAGCTTGCGCTTCTGTCTTTCACCAAACCGTTTTCAGGATTAGATTCATTTAGAAAATACAGAAAGGTTTTATACTGAATTGAATCTAAAAGTTTGTTGTCATCAGTTGAAAGATCGTAATTAATTTTTCCCTTTGATTCAAACGAGAAATAATTTTGCTGCGCCTGACATCCCACAAATAAGAATATCAGTAACACAAATATTTTTAAAATATTCATCATCATCATTTTTTTTGTTTTCAAATTTCGATTAGAGAAATACTTCAACATTCACAATATCTTTCCTAACAGGTTTGATTATAAACCCTTCCAACTTTTTCCCATCAACTGTAATAAATTGATCAGATGAATTATTATTTCTTTTTCTTACAACCTTAATATTATAGATCGTCCCTCTAAATAATCTTTTGATAGAAAATTCCTCCCAATCATCCGGTATGCAGGGATCAATTAATAGCCCACCCTTTGTTGCGCGAACGCCAAGTATCCAATCAACAATAACTTTTTGATACCACGCTGCTGAGCCAGTGTACCAAGTCCAGCCGCCCATTCCATAATTAGGTGATTCAGGTCCATCAATATTGCCGGGAGTAACATAAGGCTCGGCGACATATTCTTCAGGATTCATTCCATTATAAATTGGACAAAGATTTTTATAAGCAGTAAAAGACAAATCATTTTTCTTTAATAAAGAGAAAGCCCAAATTGCCCAAGTTGCAGCATGAGAATACACCCCACCATTTTCTCTTCTGCCTGGCGCATAGCGAGAAAGATATCCAATCATTTTATCCGGCTTTGAATAAGCGGGACTTAAAAGTAAGCATCCATTCTTTTTTAGTAGATGTTTTGTTACCGAGTCCATAGCTTTTTTCTGTTTACTGTTTTCTGCAATACCACTTATTACGGACCAGGTTTGAGCATTAAGATAAATTTTACCTTCATGTGAAGTTTTGCTTCCAACTTTTTTGCCATCGTCTTTTGTAGCACGCCAAAACCATTCTCCATCCCAGGCATATTTATCAAATGCTTTTTTTATTAGAATAGATTTTTTGGAATATTGTTTATAAAGGTTTTCGTTACCAATTTCTCTTGAAAGCTCAGCAAATCTTTTCAATATCAAATAGAAAAACTCTGTAAGCCAGATAGATTCCCCTTTCATATCTAATCCAACAGCACTAAGTCCATCGTTCCAATCTCCGGCACCAATCAAATTTAATCCACGCTTGCTCATTCTTGTTAATACTTTTTCAATTGCAGCAACTGAGTGATTGAGTAAAGTATCTTTTTTATTTTTGTTATCGTAGTAAGGTTCTTTTACAGTAAGAATTTTATAATCAGCAGTTTCATCAATGTATTGAAGAATGACGAATGGAAGCCAAAGCAAATCGTCAGTCATTTTAGTTGGCAAACCTGTTTCAGAAATTGGATGCCACCAATGCAGCACACTTCCATCTTCAAATTGATGACGAGCATGCAAACGAATTTGCTGCGCTGTTCTCTCTGGATCTATAGGAAGAAATACCAAGCTATCCTGCAACTGATCTCTGAATCCGAATGCGCCGCTTTGCTGATAATAAGCTGTACGTGCAAATAACCTTCCTGCAATTGCCTGATATCGAAGCCACTTATTCACTAGCAGATTCATTGCTTTATCAGGTGTTTCGATTACCAAAGTATCAAACATTTTTTGCCAGGAAAGCTTTACTTCGGTTAATGCGCTGTCAATATTTTTTTGTGATAAGAATTTTTTTAATGATACTGCAATTGCTTTTTTATTTTCTTTAATTCCTAAAAAGAAATTTAAATTTTTAGTTTCATTTGGTTTGATTTCAATATTTGTTTTAACAGCGCCAATTGAGTCATTCCACTTACCAAGTTTTTTACTTAAGGATTTTGCAGTTAAACCAGCAGGATTTTGAATCGAACCATATTGACCCACAAAAGAATTTTTATCTCCGTCATAATCTGAAATTTTTTCTGAACAGGAAATAAATCCCAAATAAGGATACTCAATATTCCAGTGTCCTCTATCTCCAAGCGGAATTTCCCACAATCCTTTTAGTTGCCGTCATACAATTAAGTTCAGAATCAAAATGAGTTTCTAAGAAAGACTTGTGAAATTCTCTGTGATGATCTGATGATGAACCGAGGCACCATTCAAAGTAAGTAAAAATTGATAATGATTTTTTCTGAGTAGTTTTATTTTCAATCTTAAAATTCCAGATTTCAAGATTTTCTCCGATAGGAACAAATACAGTTAAAATTATTTTGATACCTTTATATTCAGATATGAATTTGGAATAACCAAATCCATAAACAACTTGATAAAAGTCAAGATCAGTTTTTACCGGAATCCATGTCGGCGACCAGACATCGCCGGTAAGATTATCTTTTACGTAAAAATATTTTCCCCAATTATCCTGCACCAAATCCTGATGCCAGCGGTTAAGTCTGTTAAATTCAGAATGATCAAGCCAGCTAAAACCGCCACCTGTCTGGGAAATTACTAAGCCGTACCTGCCATTTGAAATTACATTAACCCATGGTTTTGGAGTTTTAAAGTCCGTAATAATATATTCATTGCGGTCTGAAGAAAAGTGTCCGAATTTAGTTTTGAATTGTCCCATTGTATTTTTTTTTAACAAGATTCCCTAATTTTTAATTCCGTTGCTATTCTAATTGAATGTAAACTATAACTTTGATCCTGCGTCATTTTTTTTATCAATATTTCTGCGGCTGCTTTACCTACTTCCTCAATTTGAACTCTTACAGTAGTTAGCCCTGGAGAAATATATTTTGAGACAAAAATGTCATCAAAGCCTGCAATTGCAATGTCGTCAGGAATTTTTAATTTAAGATTTGCTGCTGCATCATAACAACCCAAAGCCATCATATCATTAGCAGCAAAGATAACATCAGGTTTGTTTTTCATTTTAGCTGCAGAGAAAAATGCAGTTTCCCCGCTCTCTCGACTAAAATCTCCAGGTAAAATCGATGATTTTGAAATATTTAAATTGTTTTTTTTACAAGCATCAATAAATCCTTTTTTTCTGAACACAGCGTCATCATTATCAGAGGGACCGGAAATATGCACTGGATTTTTATAATTTTTTGTTCTTAATAAAAATTCTGTCATTCCGAAAGCACCTTGATAGTTATCAATTGTAATAGTATCATATTTTGTTTTTTGGTCAGAACCGGTAATGAGTACAACGGGTATTCTGCTCTGATCAATTACTTTTATAAATTCTTCAGTGAGTGATGAAACTAAGATGATTATTCCACCTAACATCCCTCCCTTAATGAACGTGGTAACTGAGTCTGCAAGTGATCTGTATTTGTGAGAGCTGGCAACCATTGTAAAAAATTTTGATGAAAATGTGACCTCATCAACCCCGCGAATAATTTCAGTGAAGAACTCATCATAAATATCCGGAAGTATTAATCCTATTACATTCGATTGACGCTTAACAAAACTTCTGGCAAGAAGATTTGGGTTATAATTTAATTCTTTTGAAATTTTTAGGATAAGATTTCGCGTTTCGTCTTTAACCCGGTGGTCATTGTTTAATGCTCTGCTGACAGTAGCTATGGAAACATTTGCTTTTTTAGCTATTACTTTTATAGTAGGCGGTGTCATTAATATACATCATAAAAAAAGGGCAGGTCAATAAACCTGCCCTCAATTAACTTTAGATTATTTCATCAAAGTCATTTTTTTACTAAGCACTGAAGTTTGTCCATCAACACCATGGGCATTCACAGTATAAACATAAACTCCGGAACTTAAGCTGGCAGCATCAAAATTAAATGAATATTTGCCCGATTCTAAAGTGCCGTTATATATATCCACTACTTTCTGACCGAGTAAATTATAAACTGCAAATTCTATATTAGATTTTACCGGAAGAGAAAATGAAAGTGAAGTTGTTGGGTTGAAAGGATTAGGGAAATTCTGCTCTAATAAAAATTTATCCGGAGCATAAGAACCAAGATTAATAATCTCTGAATATTCGAAGCTACCGCCAAAATCAATTTGTTTTAAACGATATGAAAACGATCCGCCGCCATTGACAGTATTATCTGTGTAAGTATAACTCCTTTTTTCAGTTGTAGTACCATTGCCTTTAACAAATCCAATAGTAGCAAAAATGTTACCATCAACACTTCTTTGAATTTCAAAACCCTGATTGTTAATTTCGGTAGCTGTTGTCCAGATTAATTGAGCATCCCCGTTTAACCAATTAGCAGTAAATGAAGTTAATTCAACCGGAAGAAAGTCTTCAAATCTAATATTATCTATATAGTTAATACTTGAATGAGTTCTTGCACCATCTTCCATATCAGGAATTAGGGTCAATGTAGCAGAGGTTACACCATTATCTGCACAATATTCAAATATCATTTCTTGCCATTCATTTACAACTGTATTTGAATCGAAGTGGTCAACATTAGGTGGTTCAAGTTTTAAGTTAAACCTTGAAGTAACGTTTTTGTAAACAAGAGCTTTGACGTAACAATTGCTTGCATCTATGGTCATATCCGGGAAATCAGAACACCATACCCCCGCCCATGGATCGCCATCAGCACCGATAACTAACATAGCACAACTATCTGATGTGTTTATTCCACTTGGGTCAGGATTTGCCACTATGTCAAAACTTCCGCCTGTTCCCTGAGAAAAAATATTCCAGGTCCAAGTATTTCCAACTGTTTCAAAATCTATTGGCTGTGCCAATAAAGAAGTTGAGAACAGAAAAAGTGAAACCAATAACAACCGTTTCATAATGAACTCCTTTAAATTTATTGATAAATTAAATAAATCAAATGTAAACGTTTACATTTAGGTATAACTTAATCATTCATTTTCTAAAAGTCAAGATGTAGTCCAATATTTTTTTTGCTCCCATTTGAAATTTTGATTTTTTTCAAATATTTTTTTGAAAAATTTATTCAATTTGATTCTCCCAAATAGTTAGCAAGATCAGTCTGTCGGAAGAAATAAAAATTATTTGGTGAATGAGAAACTTTTATTTACTTTTTGTTCAGATTTTATGTTGAGTTTAATTCAATATTCAATAACAAACACATAAAGGGAAGATGAAAATAATAATAATAACCTTTGTACTTTTTTTTACATCCATTTCATTTAGCCAAACTGTCGCCGACTCACTTTTGAAACCCGGCTGGAATCCTAATGGAGTAGTCGGTTTAAATCTTAGCCAGATAGCATTCAGTAATTGGACACAAGGGGGTTCTAATTCACTCGCCTTTACTTTTTATTCAAACTTTGGAGCAGTATATTTTAATTATCCCTGGAAATGGAAATCATACTTAAAATCTGCATTCGGAAGAACGAAACTAGAAGATGCTGGTTATCGAACGACCGACAATGAAATTTATTTCGAAACGTTGCTTTCTCGAGATATTAATTGGGCAGTTGATCCTTATTTTGCAGTTACTATCCGCAGTGCAGTTACTAAGGGTTATGATTACACGGTTACTCCCTCCGTTCAAATAGTTGATTTTTTTGATCCGGGTTATGTTACTGAATCCCTCGGATTTTTATACAATGAAGGAAGCGTATTTTCGACCAGACTTGGTTTAGCAATTCAACAAACATTTGCTAAAAAATTTACTGGATACACAGATGATCTGGAAACGTTAAATGAAATTGAAGATTTCAAATTTGATACCGGACTTGAATCGGTTAGCGAATTGAAATATGATTTTGCAACCAACATGTCTTACTCCTCCTTTCTCCGATTGTTTTCACGATTCAATCAACTTGATGTGTGGGATATTAGGTGGGATAATAATATTGCTGCAAAAGTTAATGATTATGTTAGCGTGAATTTAAATGTTGTCCTCGTTCATGAAATTAGTCAATCAAGAAAAACACAGTTGAAAGAGGCTCTTCAGTTAGGTATTATTTATACTATTTTCTAAAAATATTTCAAAATCATTAAGGAGGTTCTTATGTCACTGGTAAAAGAATTCAAAGCCTTTGCGATGCGAGGTAACGTTGTGGATATGGCAGTCGGTATTGTTATCGGTGCTGCTTTTGGAAAAATTGTAAGTTCATTTGTTGGGGATGTTTTAATGCCGCCGCTTGGAGCAATGCTCGGTGGGCTTGATTTCACAAACTTAGCAACGACTCTAAAACCAGCAACGGAAACTTCTCCCGCAGTACTTTGGAAATATGGAAGTTTCATTCAAACAGTTGTTGATTTTCTTATTGTTGCTTTCGCAATTTTTATGGTTATAAAAGCAATGAATTCCACGAAGAAAAAAGAAGTTGAACAACCCGCCGTTCCACCAAAACCGTCGGAAGAAGTTGTTTTATTAACTCAGATTCGGGATGCACTGAAGAAGTAAAATTTTTCACAAAGGATTCTCACTTATTTCTTTAAAGTAGGGAATCCTTTTTTTTATTCTTAATTATTAAACGGATAAACTAATGGTAACGAAAGAAGATTTCATCAATCATATTAATTCAGCCTATAACTTTAAAGGTGAATTCATTTCGATTGGAGGGGCAATTCTTAATGGTGAATGCATTCCCAACCTCAATATTAAAATCCCGCTGAAAACTTTAAACCGACACGGACTAATTGCGGGGGCAACCGGAACCGGTAAAACAAAAACACTTCAGCTTATTGCTGAATCTCTCTCTGCTAAGAGTATTCCTGTTGTAATGATGGATATTAAAGGTGATTTAAGTGGTATAGCAAAAGCGGGTTCGATAAATCCCAAAATAGAAGAACGTCACAATAAAATCGGTACTGCTTACTCCCCCTATGAATTTCCAGTAGAACTTTTAACACTATCAAATGAAAAAGGAGTAAGATTAAGAGCTACGGTTTCTGAATTCGGTCCTGTACTTTTTTCTAAAATGCTCGAGTTAAATGAAACTCAATCAAGTATAATTTCGGTCTTATTTAAATACTGCGACGACAATGGATTGCCACTACTTGATTTAAAAGATTTTAAAAAAGTTCTCCAGTTTTCTATTAACGAGGGCAAAGCTAAACTTGAAGAGAATTATGGCATGATTTCTTCTGCTTCAGTTGGAATAATTTTAAGAAAGGTTGTTGAGTTAGAGCAGCAAGGTGCAGAATTATTTTTTGGTGAAAAATCATTTGAAGTAAACGATCTTATACGAATAGATGACAATGGATACGGAATTATATCAATCATCAGGCTGGTTGATTTGCAGGACAGATCAAAATTATTTTCTACATTTATGCTTTCGCTGCTTGCAGAAATTTATTCTTCCTTCCCTGAAGAAGGTGACCTTTCACAGCCAAAATTAGCAATCTTTATTGATGAAGCTCATTTGATTTTTAACGATGCTCCAAAAGTTTTATTAGATCAAATTGAAACAATAATAAAATTAATCAGATCAAAGGGTGTGGGAATATTCTTCTGTACACAAAATCCGACTGATATTCCTGCAAGTGTATTAAGCCAGTTAGGATTGAAAGTTCAGCATGCACTGCGCGCTTTCACTGCACAGGACAGAAAAATGATTAAACTAACATCCGAAAATTACCCACTATCGGATTATTACAAAACTGATGAGCTTTTAACTTCACTCGGAATTGGTGAAGCTGCAATATCTGCTCTGGATGAAAAAGGTTCTCCCACTCCCCTTGCTGCAACGCTGCTTTGCGCACCTCGTTCGAGAATGGACATATTAACGACTCAGGAAATTGATGAATTAATTTTGAAGTCGAAGTTAGTTCCAAAATATAATCAGTCAATTGACCGCGAAAGTGCATTCGAAATTTTAACTAAAAAACTTGACTCTGCCCGTCAAATTCCTGAAATCAAATTCGATTCACCCAAGCAGGATACTAAAATCAGAACATCAAACAAAACAACTCAAGATAAGAGTGTTCTTAAAGATGTGTTGAATAGCAAAGTAACTAAGCAAATCGGTACAACAGTTATGCGGGAACTTACGCGAGGTCTATTAGGAGTGCTGGGGCTTGGAGGTAAATCTCGCAGATGATTTTTGAATAATTTTTATTTCACTAAATCATTGCAGATAGAAGATGATTTCTCTTTCAGCTTTTTGCAAGTCTTCGGGTGTATCAAGCTCGATGCATTTTAGTTCTCCAACATCTTCAGTAAAAATTTTTTCGCTTGAATCAATAAGTCGCTGAAAAGCAGCTTCGTAAAAAATATTTGTTTGATTTTCCTGTAAAATCATTTTATCAAGAAGTTGGAATAATTTTTTAGAAAACAAGTCACCAAATTTCTCAATTCCGATAGACTCACCAATTGCATCTTCAAGACTGACTACTTTACCAATTTCTTTAATTGAACCGTCACTATTCAAACTGATCTTGATTTCCTCTTCGCTCAGATGGTCATCGGAGCGAAGCGCCAAAACATTTTGATAACGTGAATCATTAAGCAACGAGACAATTTTTTTATCATAGATGATATCACTATCTAAAAGAATAAATTCCTTTCCCCCAACCTCTGATTTAGTTAACCACAATGAATAAATATTATTTGTTACTTCGTATTTTTCATTGAAAATGTATTTTACATTTAAAGATGGAAACTGGCTGTTTATAAAATATTTTATTTGCTCTTGCAAATATCCGGTTACAATCACAAAATCATTTATACCGTTAAAGAGCAAATTTGAAATCGTTCTTTCGAGTATCGTTTTACCAGCAAGTTTTAACAAGCATTTAGGAGTGTTGTTCGTAAGTGGTCGAAGTCTAAAAGCTACTCCAGCCGCCAAAATCACTGCTTGCATTTTATTTTGCATCCAAAGTGTTTCTATCAATTAGATATTGAACTGTAAACAAAATTACTGCAAGTAAATTTCCAACGATTATTAATCCTAAAAGATAAATATCTATTCTACCGATTAGACAGGTAATAATTAAAAATGTCCACTGCGTTGTTGGGCCAAGGTAAGTCCAAAAGTGAATAAAATTTTTATTCTTATGGACATAATCTTCACGGTCGAAATTTTTTGAGAATGAAGTGTTTTTATTTGCAGAGATTATTTTATTCTGAATCAAAGAATAATTCAAATAAACATTGATAATAAGTTTTTCGATTGATCGTCCACCGACTTTTTTTAATTGCTCATATTCGTCTTTAAATTGCTGCAGTTCTTCTTCAAGAATACTAACTCTATTCAATTTGTGATCAAGATATTTTGTTCTATAATAATCAAGCAAACCAGATTGAACAGCATTACTTACCCCTGCCAACGCTGTCATAGTCCACCAGAATGCCGGCGATTCTGAATTAGATGCGAAGCCGATCCCAATCCCGATATATGCTGCAATGCTAACAATATAATCGGCAAATCCATCCAATATTCTTCCGAGGTGGGTGCCGTTATGTTTTAATCTCGCAAGTTGTCCATCACTGCAGTCAAGCACATCATAAAGTAAAATCGATAATGCAGCTATAATAAATGCTGTTTTTGAGTTAAACGCAATTGCGACTCCTGCCCAGATTCCAAAAATCATTGATGCAAAGGTAAGTTGATTTGGAGTCAGGTTAGTTCTGTAAATAATTTTTACAAACAGAAAAGCAAGTGGTCTATAAATAATAAGATCAAATACTTCCTCTACCTCGATGGATTTTAAAGAGCTGTTAAATTGGGAAATCCAACCAGACATACTTATTTGAAGAACTCCTCAACAGCTTCAACTACTCGAAGATTTTGTTCTTGAGTGCCTAAAGAAATCCTAATGTGCGAGTTCAATAGCTCCTCGTCCATAAATTTTAGATGAATTCCTTTTTCTATTAAAAATTTATTTAATTCATTTTTAATGGATGGGGGAATTTCCACAAGAATGAAATTCGCATTCGATTGGAATACAGTAAAACCAGGAATTTGCCCCAGTCGTGAATAATAAAGTTTTCTGTCTTGCTTCATCTTTTGAGCAATGTCAAAATAATAATCAGGTGAATCCAGAGCAGCAATGGCTAGCATTTCTGAAATGCGATTGTAGCCAAGATATCTGTTCGTGAATTTAGTTAGCTGCTGATGATTTTTGCCGAGCACCGCAAATCCAATTCGCGTTCCGGCAAGAGCATAATACTTGGAGAAAGTTCTGATCATTAAAAGATTTGGATATGCATTAATAAAATCGCTGACATTTTCAGTAATTCCATTGTAGAAATAAGCTTCATCAAGCACTACGATTGTATCTTTGACGAAGTCTAAAAATTTTATCAAATCATTTTTATCTATTGAATTTCCGGTTGGATTATTTGGTGAACTGATGAAAATCATATTTGGTTTTTCAGTTTTATAAAGATTCATCATATTATCAAGATCATAATAAAATGAATCTGTTCCCTTCTTTAATGAATACTCAACGTTTATTCCACCCACCTCGTCTGCCATCTTTTTATAATACCACCACGAATATGTTGGCACCATTAGCTTATCACCTTTTTTCAAATAGCATTGAATTGCTTGTTTCAGCAAATCTTCAGCGCCATAACCGAGTACAATTCTATCTTCGGATAATCCGAAATCATCGGCGAGTCGTTTAGATAAAATACTTTTCGTACCTTTTGTAAATGCTCTGGTGTACCAGCTCATTTTAGTAAGGTCAGCAGACTTCAAAACCTCGTAGCATTTTGGTGCGGGCCCATAATTATTTTCATTCCTATCAAGGAAAAGAAATTGTTTTTGCATAGCTAAGCCTAATAAAAATTATAATTCAATTGTTTGAAAATATTAAAAAATCATTTAAGAATAACATTGAAATGCATCAGATGTTATTTCTCTCACAATTTACGATATAATAAAAGTGGTTAGTGCTTTATAAATCAAGTAAATACCTATTGATATCAAAACATAGCTCAATAATTTAATTGTAAAATTTAAGAATTCAATTTTAAATTTATTTCGATATTTAACCACAGTTTTTGAATAAAGAAACAACCAGACAAAACTTCCAAAAGCTACCGAAATTGAATACACAGAACTTAATAAGAGTGGATGGAGACTTTCAGTTTCGGAAGTGCTTTGCTCTTGAATGTCTGATGTTAGCGGGGGCGAATTAATTTCATCTTTTGTGTTACCTGTAATTTCCTGAAACGTATTAAGATTTTTATTCACCAGCAGGTCTAATCCTCCAGTGTTAATTCCAATTGAAGAGACGAAAGAAAAAATTATGAAAGTTGAAGTCAGCCAACCAAGGAATAAAGAAGGATTAGTGAGGTTGACAAATATGCCGGTTCTCATACCCCCCTTATTTTTTATTTTATCACTAATCACTTTTTCCGTATCAACATTATCAAAATTTAATTTCATTTTGAGCATACGCAACCCGACAAGAATAAGTATAATAGAACCGAAAAACAGTAAGTATGGTATAAGCGGCTGATATAAATTGTACAATGCCGAAATTCCATAGACGATAATCATCACATAAAAAAATTCGATGATAGATGACCCGATAGCCGTACGAAGACAATATCTTAATCTGCCTCCGAGAGCATTCGATGTAATAATTATATTTATTGGTCCCGCAACAGGAATTGAAAACAGAAATCCCGCAAAAAAACCAATTAAAATTAAATTGATAAAAGCTATAGTCATAAATTTTTGATATTATAAAAATACGATTTAGCCTGCATCATTTTATTGCATTGAAGTTAAAATTGAGAAATTTTAATATGTAGTGTAATATCATCAGAGGTGACTCACATGAAGAATAGAAGATATGCCAAAATCATGCTGACTTTTTAAATGCAGCTATTGCATCTTTCAACGATGGATAAATACTAAAAAATTTTTTTACCCCGGTTAATTCGATAACAGATGCGACTTCATTATTAAGCGAACTAACTGCAAGATTGCCCCCCACCAATTTTACTTTTTATAGCAAATAAGGATTGCGCTCAGAAAAGTTGAGTCAACAAAATGACAGTTCTTCATTTCCAAAACGATCTGTACCCAGCCTTCATCAATAAACTTATTCAATTCATTCTTAAAAACTTCCGAGTCTTTACCCGTTGCTCTGTTCAAATTAAACTTTACGACTAAAACATCCCCTGTTTTTTTAAAGTCAAAATTAGTCATGCTTTACCTTTCAATAAATATGCGCGCAAAATTAAATAATTTAGAATGAATATCTATAAAAATAATTCCTTGATTTTTAAATACTCATCTAAAGAATGAGGATTGACCAATACATCCTTATTATCCACACTTTTTCCATTTATTAATCGAGCTACAGCAATCTCAACTTTTTTACCATTCACAGTATGTGGAATTTCTTTCACTTGAAATATTTTCGCAGGGACATGTCGTGCAGTTGCAAGATTCCGAATTGCTGATTTTATTTTTTGCTCAAGTTTAACATCTAATAATATATCATTCTTTAAAACTACAAAAAGAATAACCCGAACATCGTTTTGATAATTTTGCCCGATTACAATGCTATCACTAATTTCAGGCATTGCTTCTACAATCCTATATATTTCAGCAGTACCGATTCGCACACCCCCCGGGTTTAGAGTTGCATCAGACCTGCCATAAACAATAATTCCATTACTATTAGTAATTTCGATATAATCTCCGTGACACCAAACTCCAGAAAATTTTTCAAAATATGCAGAATGATATTTTTTATTGTCAGTATCATTCCAAAAATAAACGGGCATGGACGGAAAAGGTTCCGTACAAACTAACTCGCCTTTTTCATTTGCAACAGGCTGTCCATCATCATTGAAAGCTAAAACTTTCATCCCCAATCCAGCTGTTTGGATCTCGCCTTGATAAACAGGTTTAATCGGGTTGCCGAGCATAAAACAAGAAATAATATCAGTACCGCCGGAGATAGAAGAAAGTTGAATATCATCTTTCACGTTGGAATAAATCCAATGAAAATTATCTTCGGAGAGTGGTGAGCCAGTTGATAATACACACCGAAGCGATGAAAGATCAAACTGATTTTTAGGGATCAATTTAGATTTCTCGCAAATAGAAATAAACTTCGGACTTGTCCCAAAAACAGAAATTTTTTCTTCTTCTATTTTATTCCACAAGACTGTTTCGTTTGGATAGATTGGAGATCCATCATAAATAAAAATTTTCGAACCAATTTGTAACGAGCTTACCAACCAGTTCCACATCATCCAGCCGCAAGTAGTGAAAAAAGTAATTACATCACTTCTTTTTAAATTAGTGTGAAGCGATAATTCTTTAAAATGTTGAAGCAAAGTTCCACCTGCCCCATGCACAATACACTTGGGAACGCCGGTTGTACCTGAAGAATACATTATATAAACAGGATGATCAAATGGAAGCTGTTCAAACCGAATGACTGATTCATTATTATTAATAAGATCGGGAAACAAAAGATTATTGCTATTTTTGGATCCGTCAGAAACGCGAGTTGAAGACTTTGATTTAAAATCATAAAAGTTTGGAACAATAATCAAGTGCTCTAATTCAGGGAGTTGATTTACAATCTGTTCAATCTTCTGAGTGCAATCAATTTTTTTCCCGTTGTAGAAATAACTCTCTGAAGCAAATAATATTTTCGGTTTTATTTGACCAAAGCGATCAATCACTCCCTGCAAACCAAAGTCAGGTGACGTTGATGACCAAACTGCGCCAATGCTTGTTGTTGAGAGCATAGCAATGATTGCTTCCGGAACATTTGAAATATAACCGCAAACGCGATCACCCTTTTTTACACCAAGTTTTTTTAGGCTAAAAGTACAGCGGGCAACAAGACGATTCAATTCTGAATAAGTAATTTTTATTGTAGGATAGTTTTCACGTGCAGAGATAATTGCAATCTGATCGTCATAAAATCTTAATAAATTTTCAGCAAAATTTAGCTTTGAACCTTCAAACCATTTAGCCCCGGGCATTTTTCTTTCAGATAAAATTCTGTCGTAAGATTTAGAGTGTATTACATTCGAAAACTTCCAGATACATTCCCAAAATTGTTCAATTGAATTTACAGACCAGGAATATAATTGATCATAATCACCGAAAGAATTTCCAGTTTTTTTCGAAACAAATTCCATAAATCTGTTCAAATTAGAATTTTCAATCTGTTCTTTAGAAGGCGACCAAAGTGGAATAGAAGAATTCATGTTAAATATCACGAATTATTTTATGTAGGATGGGGTAAGTGCAGCTTTCCATGCAAAAATAGAATCCCCTTTCTCCAAAGCACACTTTGCTGTGAGTTCGATCAATAATTTTTTTTTCGGGTGATTTGATTCTAGATAGTACAAAGCGAGTTTGAACATTTTTTCGTATTGATTAGTCTGCTGAGAACGCTGAAAAGCTTCTTCAGAGATTTCAAATTCAGGAATTGATTTAAGTTTCATTTCGTTCACAAAATTTAATACATCTTTTTCAGTTGGTATTGATTCAATATTTGCAAATCTTCCCAGGTTGTTTGCGGAGTAGGTACCGGAAAATTTTATTATATCTGGTAAATTATCATATCCAATCCCTTTTTTTTGATTAGGTTTTTCAACTATAAAGATTGAATCACCATTAGCACGACAATAATAATCAGCGGACATTCGGGAGACTAAATCAATTAGTTGGGGTTGGATAATTCCATCCTTAAAGATATCCTCCGCACAATGAATTTTTATCACTTCGCAAATTGCAATGTTAGCAGAAGCACCGCCGCTGCCGTAGCTCATCATATCTTTTAATATACATTCCATCTGAAAAGGTGATTCTTTAACACGCTTAGGTTTTACTAAATCAGAATCAATAGGAGTTAAACCAGACTTAATAAATTCATCAATCTCAGGAGCATATTCTGTGGAAGCCAAACTAATTTGCTCCACCATCGAAAATGTTACAGCGTGTACTACACACTCTTTAGTAGTTACTAAATTATTATAAGAATCTTTTAAAGATCCATCCCTTCCACGTCTTGATGGTGAAAAGGCAATAATCGGCGGGTTGGCTCCGAATACATTATAGAAAGAAAAAGGAGTTAAATTATTAATCCCGCTTTCAGAAATAGTCGAGACCAATGCGATTGGACGTGGAGCAATTCCTCCCAGTAAAATCTGATGAAGTTTCGGAACTGTTAATTCCTTCGGTTCAAAATGCAGCATCAGCTAAACTTTTTTCTTTGCAAGAATTGAATACGAATTTGGAGATTTAACAAATTTATTCACAAGTCTACCCAAGCCGGATATTTCTATCTCAACAGTATCCCCTTCTTTAAACCAAACTGGAATAAAATTTTCTCCTTTGGCTTTTGCTTCAAGTGCGTGCGTTCCATTTAATTCTAAATAACAACCGGTTCCACAAGTTCCTGAACCAATAACATCGCCCGGATATAAGGTAACTCCGTATGACGCCCGTTCGATTATTTCAGCAAATGTCCAATCCATGTCTTTCATATTGCCGCTTGAAATTTGCGTTCCGTTATGCCAGGCTTTCATTTCAAGTGCGTATTTATTTCCAAATTCTGTTTTAATTTTTTGCGGTTCAAGTTCATCGGGAGTAACAAGCCACGGACCAATAGCAGTTGCAAAATCTTTTCCCTTTGCCGGACCAAGATTCAGTTTCATCTCATCCATTTGAAGAACACGTGCAGAAAAATCATTCATTATCATGTAGCCTGCAATGAATGAATCTGCATCCTGTGATGAAATATTTTTGCCTTCTTTTCCAATTACAATGGCGGCTTCTAACTCAAAATCTAATCCTTTTAGATGATCTTCCTCTAGGTGTACATCGCCAGGGCCAATGATTGCATTATGGTTTGTAAAATAAAAAATCGGGAACTGATCGAACTCCGGAATCATTTCGACTCCACGATTTCTTCGAGCAGTAGCTACATGTTGTCGGAATGCATATCCATCTCTGCAAGACGTCGGCTTTGGTACCGGAGCCAGAATTTTTATTTCCTGCTCGCTGAAAAATTTCTGAATTTTTTCAGATTTAATCTCCGCTTCAACTTTTCTAGCTAATAATATATTCTCGTCGAATTTTTTCAAAAATTTTTTCATTTTAGAAGGAATTTTGATTCCAAGTTGCAATGCGCAATCTTTAAGATCAAAAATTTTTTGATTGAAAAATATTCCCAATCTTTCTTCTGAGTCATTCTGATAAGAAACGAACTTCATTAAAACTCCATTAATTAAAATTTATTTTTCGAGCCATGATTGTGAATAATCCCCTACCATTGTTTCTTTTACATTTGTTGTCAGGAACAAGGGTGAAAAAGTGTCGATCATTACTGCATATTCCTCTGTCTCCCTTTTCCCAATCGAAGCCTCCGTTCTTCCCGGCTGCGGTCCGTGTGGAATACCCATTGGATGCAGTGTAATTGATCCTTCTTGAACTCCCGTCCGTGACATAAAATCTCCGTGTACATAATATAATACCTCATCGCTATCAACATTTGAATGATAGTATGGAGCAGGAATTGCCTGCGGATGGAAATCATAAAGACGCGGAACGAAATTACAAATAACAAAATTTTGAGTCGTAAACATTAGGTGCACGGGTGGTGGTAAATGTATTTTCCCAACTTTCGGCGCATAATCTTTGAGATTAAACGTATAAGGATAAAGGAATCCATCCCAACCAATTACATCAAATGGATGATGAGGTAAATGATACTCAAAATATTTATTCCTAACTTTTAAGATCAAATTGAATTGCCCAACTTTATCCATTGGTTCGCGGTAAACGGGAGGTTTAAAATCACGCTCATAATATGGAGCGTCCTCAGTTAGTTGTCCATACTCATTTCTAAAATGTTTAGGAATATCAAAGGGAGTGTCAGATTCAATAATCATCAATTTAACATCATTATAATCATCAAATTTCAATTGATAAGTTGTGCCTTTAGGAATTACAATATAATCCCAATTATCAAATTCTAATTTACCATACTCAGAAAGCATTTCACCTTTCCCATTATGCACCAAAACAATTTCGTGTGCATAACTATTTCGAAAAAACAAATCTGTGTCTTCAGTTGGATTCGCTGTTGAGATAACACAATTGTTATTTTTCAGAAATTCTTGACGGGCTGTTAAAAAGTTACCCGATGTTTTTTTCTTTCCTGTCATAAAATGATAGTATTGAAGCGGAGCATCAGTCCAGATTTTGTCCTTTAATAAATCAACTTCGCTAATGCTTTCGACCTGAGGCGGCATATAAAGATGATATTTATTTGAATAAATGCCGGCAAAACCTTTTGTGCTAAATAGTTCTTCACGATAAAGTGATTTACCGTCATCCTTAAAAAACGTTATATGTCTTTTAGCAGGTACTTTTCCTAATTTTATATAATAAGCCACGTTATACTCCTTTTATAAATAAAAATATCTTCTACTTACTCACGATCAAAGTTACCGCGAAGCTGTTGATCTCTTTCAATTGATTCGAACAGTGATTGGAAATTTCCTTGACCAAATCCTTCAGCACCTTTTCTTCTTTGTATAATTTCATAGAAAAATGTTGGTCTATCACCAATTGGTTTTGTAAAAAGTTGGAGCAAGTATCCTTTGCCTTCCAGATCGCAAAGTATTCCATATTTCTTTAACTCGTTCATATCCTCCGTAACTTCCCAGCCTTTTTCTTTTAGCATTTTATAATAAGTATCGGGAGGTGTAGTAAGAAATTCTACTCCATTTTCTCTCAACGCTTTGATTGTGGCAATGATATTTTCAGTTGCAATAGCAATATGCTGAATTCCAGAGCCAAAGTATTCATCAATATACTCTTCTATTTGAGATTTTTTTAATCCTTCAAAAGGTTCATTGATAGGATTTTTTATCGGAGCACCCTCTCGCGACCTTACCACTTTTGAAAGTAGTGCAGAATATTGTGTAGAAATATCTCCTTCACCGAACTCAATAAATGTCTCAAAGTTCAAGCTTTTATTAATATAATTTGCCCATAAGTTCATTTCATTTGTTCGAACATTTCCAACAATATGATCAACTGACATTAATCCTGTTTCTTCATTTCTAATTTCAATATTTTGTATTGGTTTTCCAAATCCCGGCTTGAATAAACCTTTGTAGTTATCTCTATTTATAAATACAATTTCTGCATCGTCATAAAGTTTAATTGCAGCTTCTTCTAAATGACCGAATTCGTCTTCAAACTGTTTTGGATTTCTGATCGGAATTGCTCCATTTGAGAGAGCTTTTTTATAAGTATCTTTTACATCATTAACTTTCAAAGACCATCGCTTAACACCGTCACCATGTTTTTCAACAAATGAAGATATTTCATAAGCAGTCGGTTTTACTGCTGAAGTGAAGACAAAACGTAAATCATTTTTTTCGAGATAGTAAGATACTTTCTCCTTGTTACCAGTTTCTGGTCCGAGATAAGCTGTAATTGTCATGCCCATCGCTTTTGCATGCCAGTAAGCCCACATTTTTGCTGAACCAACATAAAACTCAATAAAGTCGTAACCGATTAGACCTAACTGATTCATCATTTATCAACTCCGAGAATAAATTATTTAATTGAAATGTTTTCTGAAATTTAATTTTTTTATCAATCAGAGCAAAGCACTAAAAACTACTTTCATTTAACATTGTCCAGCAACATAAAATTATTTACCCTGAATTTCTTGTTCTGAAAGTTTTTTCCATTAAATCCACACTGATTTTCAATCGGGCATTCTTTACAAGCGGGATTTGTCGGTTTGCAAAATTCTCTGCCAAGTTTTATTAAATTGGTATGAAAACTGTGAGCTATCCCTAAAGGGAAGTTTTCATTTAATTGAGCAAATGTTTTATCCGGTGTATTTGTTTCTACCAATCCGATTCTATTTGAAATTCTATGAACGTGAGTATCAACCGGACACACATTTCTATTTAATGAAAATAAAAGAACGCAGGATGCAGTCTTAACTCCAACACCTTCAAAATTTGTTAAATATGTTAGTGCTTCTGTGTTCGACATATTTTTTATTTGATTTAATGACACTCTTCCTTCTTCAATATAATTTTTTTTTATTACTCCTTTTATCGCCATGGCTTTTTGATTTGCAAGTCCTGCAACACGGATTTCATTCTGTAGTTGTTTAGTGGATACGTTTAATAGTAAGTGCCAGGATTTATACTTTGTTTTAAGATTCAGCCAGGCTCGATGTGAATTTTTATCATTAGTGTTTTGGGAGAGGATCGTGGCAATCAACATATCAATTGGTTTGGGCAGTTTTGAATTTCTTCCTGGAAGTCCGTAATAATTGATAAGAGCATTATTAACTTCTGATATTTTTTTCTGAAGAATCTTAATTTGCATAAAAGTTATACTAAAAATGATTTAAGTGAAAATCATTAAATTTGAATGAATTAAAATTATTAATTCGATCTTAAAATCTAAGGAAAATTAATGTCAACTTTGATGGTAAGCATTTCAGGAATTCGTGGAATAATTGGCGATGGACTTGATCCGCAGGTTATAATTAAATACACATCTGCTTACGCAAACTATATTGGGGAAGGTAAAGTTGTAGTGGGGCGTGACGCAAGAATCACCGGCGAAATGATAAATCAAATTGTAACCGGGACTTTGCTTGCCAAAGGCTTGGATGTAATTGATATTGGGATTTGCCCCACCCCAACTGTGCAGTTCACAGTAAAATCGCTGCAGGCACAAGGGGGAATCGCTATTACTGCAAGTCATAACCCAAATGAATGGAATGCATTAAAATTATTAAATCAGACCGGACAATTTATGTCTCCCTCCGAGCATGAGATTATGAAAAATTCTTTAAATGATCTTTCAATATATGCTGACTGGAAAAACATCGGAGTAAGAACTTTGTATTCCGAAGCTGTAAAGAGTCATATAGATGCAATTTTAAAATTGCCCGTAATTAATTTGAATAAAATCAGAGCTAAAAAGTTTAGAGTACTTGCAGATTGCGTAAATGGTGCAGGCGTTTATTGCGTTCCCGATTTTTTAAGATTATTTGGCTGTGAAGTAATCGAGATGAATTGTGAAAAGAGTGGGATCTTCCCCCGCCTGCCCGAACCAATTCCAGAAAATTTAGTAGAAACAATGACAGCAACTAAAGAGAATAATGCAGATTTTGCAATTGTTGTTGACCCTGATGTTGATCGCTTAGTTTTAATCACCGATCAAGGGGAAGCATTCAACGAAGAAAATACAATAACAGTTGCTGCAGATTTTGTCCTATCTAAAACGCCGGGAAATGTTGTAGTCAATCTATCCACCACACGTGCGGTAGAGGATGTTGCAAAAAATCATGCTTGCAATGTATTCCGATCGGCTGTTGGTGAAGCAAATGTCGTACAAAAGATGAAAGATGTAAGTGCTGTAATTGGGGGGAAGGCAGCGGTGGAGTTATTTATCCTACGCTTCATTACGGACGTGATGCACTTGTTGGAATTGCGTTCGTACTTCAGTATTTGACTGATTCCGGGAAGAAGCTTTCGGAAATAAAAAACGAATTGCCGCAATATTTTATTTCGAAGAAAAAAATAAACTTAGGTGATTCACAACCTGATTCAGTGATTAAAAAATTATCAGAGAAATATTCTCTTGAAAAAATAAATACCGAGGATGGTTTGAGAATTGATTTTAATGATCATTGGGTTCACTTTCGTAAATCTAATACTGAGCCAATTATTAGAGTTATTGTGGAGTCAGAATCCGAATTAAATTCAAAAAGATTGATAGATCATTATTTTGAAGAAGTAAATCAAGCACTGCACAATCAATAAAGACGTTTTCTTTTATTGATGTAGCTGAAGAGTGCTTTATCAAATGGTGTGGAGGTTTCTAACAAATTGAATTCAACATTTGCATTCAGACAATCTTTTTTATTTTAGAAATAAATTCTCTCATTGATTCCCGATATGCTTTTGAATTTGATAAGGCTGAATTGTCATCTTCTCCCCCGTTTCCAGATCCTTATATATAGAATCTTTTTGGAAATCGAAACTTCTCTCAAGCGGATCGAGTATTTGAAAAACGATCACCTCATTTTTTTTATATCTAAAATGTTTTAATGCACTAATTACTGACTTCGGTTCATCAAAGAGATCTGAGATAATAATTACTAATCCCTTCTTCGAAATTTTTTCAGCAATATTTCCAAGACAAAACGCGGTATTCGTTTTGTCTGAAGTTTCTGCGAGAGATATACTTTTTAATATTTCCTGAAGATATGTCTTAGTGGATTTAGGCGGAATAGTTTTAACAATTTTGTCAGAATACAGAGTGAGACCAACGGCATCCTGCTGTTTCACCATTAAATAACTTAACGAGGCGGCGAGAGTTTTTGCATATTCAATTTTACTAATATTTGAAGGAGAACCATAACTCATAGACTTGCTAATGTCAAGCAGAATGTAACAGCGAAGATTTGTTTCTTCTTCATATTGCTTGATAAAAAATTTTTCAGTCTTGCCGTAAACTTTCCAGTCAATGTCTTTTGGACTATCGCTTTGCATATACGGTCTATGCTGTGTAAACTCTACACTAAAGCCATGATATGGACTTCGATGAAGTCCTACCATAAATCCTTCGACAACAAGTCTTGCTTTTAATTCGATTGAGTTAAGCTTAGAGACTAAAGCGGGATTTAAATAATCTCTATAATTATTTTTTGTCCCCTCCATTATTTATTCGCAGAAATTTTCTTCTCAAGAATTTCTTCCGGTGAGAGTCCCATATTTTCAAGTTCCTCTTTTGCTGAGGGAGCTAATTTATCATTTGGGAATTTACTTAGAAATAAATTATAAGTTTCAGTGGCTTCGTTAAAATTTTTAAGATCATTAGCAAGAATAAATGCAATATGAATAATGAGGAAGGTGCCTGCGGGCTCTTAGGATATTTCGTAAAAATCATCTTGAAAGTATCAACAGCTTTTTTGAGAGATGCTCCGCCTGTTAAAGTTGTATCCAATTTGTTTTGGTAAACCTGAGCGATTTTTAGCATTGCCTCCGGTGCCAATACACTTTCAGGATATTCATCAATTAAATTTTGAAAAGAAGTAATCGCTTCAGAAATTTTTTTTTGATCAAGTTGTGCAGCACCGTTATCGAGATATTCCTTATCGGTGGTTTTACCGCAGGATAATATTAAAACGCTGATGATAATGGTTAAGACAAAGTATTTCATTTAATTTCCATTTTATTTTTATTGATGTAAAATTATAAATTAAGTTGTGAAGGTGCAAAGTAATCTAAGAGCAATAATAAAAAAAGCCGGTCATTTTCAGACCGGCTTAAATAGAATTCAACTAACTAAATTATTATTTAGTCAATATCATTTTCTTTACTGAACTATAGCTTGTTCCATCTACTCCATTTGCTTCTATCTTGTAGAAGTAAACTCCACTGTTCAGGCTGCTTGCATCAAAGTTTACAGTATGCTGACCTGCGGTCAACTGTCCGTTTACTAATTGTGCTAATTCCTGTCCTATCACATCAAATATTTTCAAGCTTACTTTTGAATCTGCTGCTAAGCTGAAGTCTATTGTTGTTGCAGGGTTAAATGGATTTGGATAGTTCTGTGATAAATTAAATTCTGCAGGAGCAAGAATCTCAACTTCAACAGTATTTGAGTATTTGAATGTTCCATCAAAATCAATCTGTTTCAAACGATAGGTATATGTTCCAGAAGTTACTTCTCTATCATTGAAACTATAATACTTACTTTCTGTTGTTGTTCCGAATCCTGCAATATATCCAACTACTTCAAATTCAGCACCGGAGCTTCTCTCTATTGAAAATCCCTGGTTGTTGATTTCAGAAGCTGTAACCCAATTCAAGTTGACAAACGTACCTTGACTTGTCGCTACAAAACTAACAAGCTCAACAGGAACGGCATCATCACCGCTGATTAGAATGGACATATCGTCACCTAACGGATTCCATGTTATACCCGGTGTTTCAAAAGCAAAAGCACTGCCTGCTATACCATGTGTAACATCAAGATTTCCTGTCTCCCAGAAGAAGTTACTTGAAGCCGTGCTATTGTTGAAGATTTCTATCCAATACGATCCTGTAGTAGAGACAATAATCGGAGAGGCACTGAAGTCGAATGTGAACACATACTCATCTACCCCAAACAGGACGATTCCTGTGGTTGACCGGCTATCGGCTGCAATATGACTAGGACTATCTACAACTGCTCCGGGAAAACCGCCTGCATCGTTGTAAAGTGTGAGTGTGAAATCATCAACCGGGTTTGGGATGTTTTCCGGGAAATACCCACCCCAAAATACTATCCCGGTGATTCCATAAGTAGGACCAGCAGTTCCAACTGCGAAGTTATCCGCAATTGATTGCTGTAGCGTACCGCAACCTTGGCAATCAGAATCCGAGAAATAGCCGTTTACGCCGTTTGTTACTTGGTCAAGGAAGACAATTGGTGAAAAGAGTTTTCGATGTAAGAACTTCCGGAAATCCCGGCAGAACCATAATCGAGAAGTGAAGACTGAGCAAATACAGAAAATGAAAAAAGAAGGACAAAAAGTACAAAGAATTTATACATTATGACTCCTTACGATTAGTTTAATTAACAGAACAAACACTTATTTTTTTGCTCTGCGATAAAATTAAAAAAATTTTACACATCACTTTATAAATAATTCTGAACAAAAGCAATATTTTTTTATAAAATAAAAGCCGGTCATTTTCAGAGCGGCTTAAATAGAAGTCAACTAACTAAATTATTATTTAGTCAATATCATTTTCTTTACTGAACATAGCTTGTTCCATCTACTCCGTTTGCTTCTATCTTGTAGAAGTAAACTCCGCTGTTCAGGCTTCTTGCATCAAAGTTTACATTATGCTGACCTGCTGCCAACTGTCCGTTTACTAATTGTGCTACTTCCTGTCCTATCACATCAAATATCTTCAAGCTTACTTTTGAATCTGCTAAGCTGAAGTTTATTGTTGTTGAAGGGTTAAATGGATTTGGAAAATTATTGAAAAGTTCGAATTCGGATAATTCGTGCTCCATTGAACTTAAAATCATTTTTTTTTGAACATCATAGTATTCATAAACGCCTGCATCAAATAAATCATTGAAAGGTCTTGTCTTCCCAAGAAAATCAAATGCAAATTCATTTGGCAGAGTTTCACCTAAATCTATTGCTGGTGAACCCGACGTAATCATGTAGGGTTGCTCGTTATTCTCAAATATAGGATCTTCATTTCTAGAAAGTGCCTCATATCCACCAAGTATCCATTCATTCCAATTATATTCATACTGACTACCAATTTTAAATATTATTAAATTGCTGTTTGTAGAATAAAACAAATTATTATTGGAGAAAGTAATGTTTGTGGGGGTTACTATCATTTGGAAAATGAAATGCTTTTAAACTAGGTAGATCCTCAGCATAAAAATGTTATTACGAAGTCTTGGTGTGATGACATCACTGCTTATTTCCAAGCAGAAACCTTGGTTATTATTAGTATTAACAATAGTATTGCTATAAATAGTAACCACATCCAATGATGATATTATTTGAACACCACCTTCCTGACAATTTTCAATTATATTATTATAAATATTAATACTATTCCCTGGGGTAGTTCCATTATTATTTACTCGTATCCTCAAATTCTTTTTATTAAACCATTATTCCAACCCAAATGATTATTGAAAATATTTGCTCTTTATTGGAAACTGACGCATAGTCAACAACAATACCGAGTGTAGATTTTTGCAAAACATTATTATAAACATCAACACCGGCACCGTCTATTTTAATAAAGTTTTTGAATTTTCATTTTTTACTTCTATAAAATTTTCACTAATGCAATTGTCCGTACCATTATGAATTTCAATTCCATCTCCCCAATGAATAATTGAATTATCTCCTCACCATAATTCAATAATGAATTGTAAGAAATAATTGAATTAGAGCCAATAATAAATATGCAATCATTTCTAATCTCAGATATTGTCGAATTACTGATTTCAGTATTATTACCAATTAAGGAGACAATTATGAATTCTATCAATATGTGATGGATTAGGTGGTTGGATGATACCTATATCATGAATAAATAAATTATCTATTATGATGTATAAGTTATTGCGAATGGCCTTATTCCTTCTGTTATGTAATTTCTTATTTCTATATCTTCAATATTATAATACTTAGACTGTAATATTATCCCTGTCTCCAACGAATTAGAGCCATCAAAGATTGGATACCTAGGATCCAAATATGGATAACTATTTAGAGTTATATGTTTATCGTCCAAACCATCTGGCGAATTGGATAAATCTAAAGACTCGTACCATATATCACCCTTTTGAATGAAATTATATCCCTATGTTTAAACACAGATTGATCTGCAGCACGTTTAACTCTCATTAAAGTTTTCCATGGTTTATCAATTGTGGTGCCTAAACCAATCATCATTTCCACTATTAGATATATAATAAGTTTGTCCATAGATTATATTTATTATAAAAATGCAATAAAATATCATTGTCTTCATTTTTGCTTCCTATATTATTAGTTTTGGAGAGAATTTAAAAAAAGCCGGTCATTTTTAGACCGGCTTAATAAGAACTTGACTAATTAAAAAATTATTTAGTCAATATCATTTTCTTTACTGAACTGTAGCTTGTTCCATCTACTCCATTTGCTTCTATCTTGTAGAAGTAAACTCCACTGTTCAGGCTTCTTGCATCAAAGTTTACGTTATGCTGACCTGCTGCCAACTGTCCGTTTACTAATTGTGCTACTTCCTGTCCTATAACATCAAATATTTTCAAGCTTACTTTTGAATCTGCCAAGCTGAAATTAATTGTTGTTGAAGGGTTAAATGGATTTGGATAGTTCCGTGATAACTGGATATACTTTTGGTGCGCTTACTTCTACTTACTTCAGGGCTGTATTCAAATGTACCGTTGAAGTCAACTTGTTTCAGTCTGTAAGTATAGTTTCCGCTTCCAATTGTTTTATCAGTAAATGTTTATGCTTTAACTTCTGTAGTTGTACCGAAACCTGCTACGTAACCAACTTTTTCAAATTGTCCATTGCTCTTTCTTTCGATATCAAAGCCCTGGTTATTTGTTTCTGGTTGCTGCTGACCAGTTCAATACTACTTCATTGTTATTTGCCTTTGCTGTGAATGATGTTAATTCAACTGGAATAACAACTCCCTGAATTAGTAAGTTGTCAACAGCCCACCACCAATCCCAACCAGGCTGAATAGAAACTAATCTAATCCAGAAGTTTGTTCCATCAACAACTGACATAGGCCAGAATTCATGTGTGTTACGCACATCAACATCGTCAAAAGTGAGAATGTTTGTCCATAGCCCGCCATCGGTTGATACATCAACAATAGCAAAATCGCCGGCTATGATTGCCTGCCAATCGTTATCAAATTCAAGTGTTACATCTGTAGCATTTGTAGCATCAAAAGGACCGGCTACTGCTGTAGTATTTGTAACTGTACCGCTTCCGCAAAGATCTGCGTCTGCTGCAAATACATTACCAGCCGCAGTTGAAGGCATTGTGTAAGGTCTGCTACCCAATGGAATAATTTCCCATACGCAGTTACCGCCGTCATTTGTTATTGTCCAATTGCCAGAACCAGCTTCGAAATCATCAAAGAATATGCTTGCAATTGCAGGGTTTTGCTCGGTTGTAAAATTCCAGGTTGAACCGCTTGTAGTACCGCTGCCGTCTATTTCATTAACTTTCCAATAATAAGTGGTTGAATAATTGAGAGGTGTTCCGGGAACGCCAACTGAATTAACCAGCGCACCAGAATAGATTAATGACATGCCACCAGGAGTATCACCAAAGTAAACTTCAAGAGAAGTTGCACCTGCCGGGTTTGTCCACATTAGATCAGAAATATTAACTTGAAACACCAGTAGTTCCGGAAGCAGGAATTGGATCTGTAGCTGGACCAGGTCCGGAAAGCGATTCAACAATTCCATGAATATTCCAGTTATAGGGAAGTCCAAAATTATTTTAAATGATCCCACGCACCAGAGAAATATATCCAATCACCATCAGGTACTGCAGGACCATCATCACAACCTGCAGGAAGAATCCGCCGGAGTGAGTTACTTCATATCCAATCCAAATATCATTTCCTGTTATAAATACTGGAGATGAAAGAGTAATAAGGTTCCAACTAGTTCCTACAATCTGGCTGGTTACATCTTCAGAATACAAGAGTGAACCGGGGAGAGAAGGTGTTCCCTCATCATAAATTTTTATAACACATGGTGATGGAGCATCATTGATATATATTTCAATCTGCGTAAGAGACTGACCAACATACAAACCTGTAATTGAACCATCAAAACGAGCAGAAACTTCAAAAGTGCCGCCGGAAGTTAAACCTATAGCATCGAAGTTAACCCCATCATCCCATTGTAACACAGTACTATTAGGATTATTCTGGGAAGTAGTATTGTACCTTTTAACTTGATCCAGATGAGCACGTGAAATATCACGTGATAATTCCTGACTAATAGCAGTAGTGATAAATAACATTGAAAGAAGAAAACTAAAAAAGAACCTGTACAGTTTGTACATATATCCTCCGATTATAGTTTAAAGAAATTTTTAATTTGTTACAGAACATTCATTCAATTTTTTGTTCTGTGTTAAATTAAAAAATTTACACTTCACTTTATCAAAAATTTTGAAATAAAGCAATTATTTTTTACATAAATTTTAAAATCTTATTTGTTAAATATCATTTTTTTTACAGCTTCAAAAAAGTACCAGATTGATTTTTCACTCTTAACTTATAAAAATATACTCCACTTATTAAGCTGCTTGCATCAAAATTTATTGAATGTCTTCCCGCTTCTAATTCTCTGTTAATCAGATGCGATACTTGCTGCCCCAATACATCAAATATAATTAAACTTACCTGCGAGTCATTTTCTAAATTAAAACTTATTGTGGTAGCCGGGTTAAATGGATTCGGGTAGTTCTGTTCTAGTTCAAAATTATCTGCATTTATAATTGAAACCTCGACTATGTTAGAATATTCATAGCTTCCGTCAAAATCAATTTGCTTCAATCTGTATTGGTAATTTGCTTCCGCAATATCATCATCGGTGAATGAATAACTTTTTAGTTCGGTTGTAGTTCCAAATCCTGGAACAAATCCAACTACATTCCAATTCATATTGCCAATCGAAGACTGTGGACTGAAGACTTGTCTTTTTTCAATTTCAAAACCACTGTTGTTTATCTCAGTTGCTGTTGACCAGTTCAAAACTACTTCATTATTATTTGCTTGTGCTGTGAACGAAGTCAGTTCTACGGGGACAATTGTTTCGCCTTCTTCAATTAAAAGAATTTGATTTGGAGCAACATCATAAAATTTATCAACCAAACTGCTCGTCCAATAAATAATAATGGAATCTATCGAAGAGGCATTTCCAATACCTAAAATTTGTGAGGAGCTTGATTGAGATGCAAAGCTTATACCGCAGTGAATATATCGAACGTATCTATCGCTGCCGAGATAATATTCAATTTTACTTCCCACCCCGTCTTTGTTTGTGGAAATTCCATTCAAAATAATTTTTACCCAGTTATTTGTTCCACCGCTGCTTTGATATAAATTCATATTACCATTCGTGTTGAACACAGCAACATCGCAATAACCATTGTTATCAAAATCACCGATTGCGTTTCCGTAACTTTCATAATTTTCATCGAAACCAATTCCGGTTACCTGACTAAAAGTTCCATCGCCTTGATTTTCAAATAAAACATTATTATTGTTTGGGCTTCCAACTGAGACAGATACGTATAAATCCATATCACTGTCGTTATCAAAATCAAAAAAGTTTGCGCCCCAGCAAACCTGATTCACCGCCACTCCAAGTTGAGTTGTAACATCTGTAAAAGTTTCATCACCATTGTTTTTTAATAGATGATTGCCCGTTGGATCATTGGAAACATAAATATCAAAAAATCCATTATTATCGTAATCACCAATACCCACCCCATGAACGAGCCTTTCGTTCCTGTTCCGGAGGTCTCAGTAATATCTGCAAAGGTTCCGTCACCAAGATTCTTAAAAAGTGAATTGCCGGTTTGATGATCGTTAGCTGTAAAAATATCGGTGTAACCGTCATTATTAAAGTCGAAGAAAGCTACTGCAAGAGGAGTTTTAAAAAATGAAGTGCCGCCAAGTGTGTCTTGAACATTCGCCTGAATCGTAACATCTGCAAAAGTTCCATCGCCATTATTTTTATAAAGATAATTAGGTTGATATTCACTGTAGTTAGTCACATAAAGATCGAGCCAACCATCATTATTATAATCGCCCCAGCAAGCTGCGGAAGTGGTCATTGAATCAGGAGATAGTCCTGAAGATAATGTAACATCTGTAAAATTAAAATTTCCATCGTTGCGATAAAGTAAATTATTAGCAAAGTATCTGCCCACAAATAAATCGCGGTCGCCATCGTTATCATAATCAACCCATAGTGTTAGAGTTGAACGGAGAGTATCTGAGATTCCAGAGGAGGGTTGAACATTGGTGAAGTTCGTAAAGTCATTTCTAAATAGAAAAACAGCTCCGCCATTACTGTTGTTAAAAGAAATATCATCTTTGCCGTCTTTGTTAAAATCACAAAAACTTATTCCTCCATCCGCTCCTTGAAACGGGTGAAATAATCCCATACTTAAAGCAACATCCTGAAATGTCACTTGAGAGATGCTATTTGAAACAGTAATTAACGCAAGAGCCAGAATCAATTTCTTCATCCTAAAAAACTCTCAGAAAATTATGAATGAGAAAATCAGTAAATAGTTTAAGCAATTATTCAAAAATTTACTTAGCGACAATAATCATTTTTTAGTATTGAAGCAAGTACTGTTGAAAGAAAATATTTTTTAAATTGATACAATCCTATGGTTCCTGATCAAGTTCGGAATGGTAAAACGGATGATTTTTGCCGTTATAAGTTGCTTCAATCAGTTATAAAAAAGCCGGTCATTTTCTGACCAATTAAATAGAATTCAACTAACTAAATTATTATTTAGTCAATATCATTTTCTTTACTGAACTGTAGCTTGTTCCATCTACTCCGTTTGCTTCTATCTTGTAGAAGTAAACTCCACTGTTCAGGCTGCTTGCATCAAAGTTTACGTTATGCTGACCTGCTGCCAACTGTCCGTTTACCAATTGTGCTAATTCCTGTCCTATCACATCAAATATTTTCAAGCTTACTTTTGAATCTGTTGCTAAGCTGAAATTAATTGTTGTTGCAGGGTTAAATGGGTTTGGATAGTTCTGTGATAACTGATATACTTTTGGTGCGCTTACTTCTACTTCAACTTCAGGACTGTATTCAAATGTACCATTGAAGTCAACTTGTTTCAGTCTATAAGTATAGTTTCCGCTTCCAACTGTTTTATCAGTAAATGTGTATGCTTTAACTTCTGTAGTTGTACCGAAACCGGCTACGTAACCAACTTTTTCAAATTGACCATTGCTTTTTCTTTCTATGTCAAAGCCCTGATTATTTGTTTCGGTTGCTGTTGACCAGTTCAATACTACTTCATTGTTATTTGCCTTTGCTGTGAACGAAGTTAATTCAACTGGCACTACTGAACCCATAATTACGAAAGGAAATCCTTGCTGAGTTAAGGTGCCGCCATCATTTGCTGGACCCCAGACACCCGCTAAATTTTGATAACCGTTACCCGTAGTAGTCAATCCTGTAATCGTAATAGGAGGCGCCCAAGGACCGGAAGCAGAAGTGCCGCCACATTGCCATTCGATCCAATAAGTTCCTGCAGAAAAAGTTGCCCCAACAGTTACATGACTTTCCATAATTGGTCTATCACTGTTTGTACCGGTTGTGGTTTCACTTACTCTGTAAATTCCAGCCCAAGCAGTGCTGCTAAGAACATTAGTAGTCAAATCACCCCAAATAACACTACTTCCACCAACTGAGGGATCACCATCCCAAATCTGAACTCGGTAATCATTTATGGTTGAAGTTGTGCCGGAAAATGTTTGATAAGCATAAAAAATTATTTCGTCAATAGTCCAATCTTCCGTTGCCACGAAATCATCAGCCATTGAATTTGTGTTAATTATCTGATGGCCAAAGCCGAGCGTAGTCATTCCAAGCGTAACGCTTTGTAAAACACTCTCGTCTGCGCCACCAACACCAGTGCCAGGACTATTTACAAGAGGTCCATTATCATAAAGCACTGCAAATAAACCGTCACTCAATTTCGGTTGTTGTGTTGTAAGATCTGCTTTATTAGTGCCTATGAATGAATTGTTATCCTGTGCCTTGTCCTGAGCGAGCAAATTTGGCACAAGGAATACTACTAATAATATGACGAACAAAGAACGGTAGATATTAGACATTAAGTACCTCCAAAAGTTAAATGAAGTTTGAATTAATGAGTTACAAAATATTTTACACAATGTTTAGTTAATATTTTAACAACAATTTAGGTAAAATCTTTAGTCAACAATAATCATTTTTTAGTATTGAAGCAAGTATTTGCTAATTAATTTTTTTATTTTTTTCGAGTGATTCCCGCTCAAGATTTTTTTTGAAGTCAATCATTTTATTTAGAATATTATTATCGGCAGTTGCTAAAATTTGTGCCGCAAGTATTCCGGCGTTCTTTGCACCATTTATTGCGACTGTAGCTACCGGAACACCTAAAGGCATCTGCACAATGGAAAACAACGAATCCATTCCTTCCAAAGATTTCCCTTTTATCGGAACCCCGATTACAGGCAATGGAGTGAATGCAGCGGTAACTCCCGGCAGATGAGCGGCGCCGCCGGCACCGGCTATAATTACTTTCATCCCGCTTTTGTGTGCGTTGGCGGAATATTCAAAAAGAAATTTTGGACTGCGGTGAGCGGAAATTATTTTCAGTTCATTTGTAATTCCAAATTGATTTAGAATATCGGAAGCTTCTTTCATTATCGGAAGATCTGAATCGCTGCCCATAATAATACCGACTAAAATATTTTGATTTGTCATTTCAACTCCTGTTCACTTTAAATAGATTTATCTCCATTGAATAATTTTTATCGAATCGCCATCCGACTGAAGAATTGATGCACCAGAAAGATCAGTCCGCAATATTTTTGAAGCTGAATTTTGCAGCCGGTTCAAAACTTTACCGGATGGATGCCCAAATTTATTTTTAAAACCTGCACTTACCAAAGATAATTTTGGTTTGACACTATTTAAAAATTTTAACGAGCTGCTCGTTATACTTCCGTGATGTCCTACTTTCAATACATTTGAATCTAGAAACTCTGAATATTTATGCGCAAAGTAATTCTCTCCATCAGCCTCAAGATCACCTGTAAATAAAAAACTTGTGTTTCGGTAAACCAATTTGAAAATGCCGCTTTTATCATTTGTAGAAAGTGCAGAATAATTTTTATCGGTTGGATCATTTAATATGTAAAAACGCGCTCCGCCAATTTCTAAATATTTTTTATGGTAGTAAGAAATTGGTAAATGTTTTTTACGAAGATACTTTTCAAATCGAACATCTTTCTCGAGTGTTGAATCAAGCTGCGGTTTGAAAATCCTTTTAATTTTATTTTCATCAATTAAAGAAATAAACCCGGCGTAATGATCCGAATCTATATGAGTTACAAACCCATAATCAATAACATCAATTCCAAGATAATCAAGCAAAGGAATTATTACACGCTCCCCATTATCAAAATATTGATCAGCATTGCCCGCATCAATTAAAGCAGTCTTACCATCGGGAAATTTAATAAGAAAAGAATCCCCCTGCCCTACATCAATCATTACAATGTTTAATGAGTTTTTTTGCAGCAGTTCCTTATCATCAATTTGTGAATAGACAAAAATATTTAGAAAAATTATAAGCAGTAAAATGATTTTAGCGATGGGTGAATTAAATTTCTTCCAAAAATAAATTACAAATAAAATAAATACGGAAATCGTAATCGCATTAAATGCTGAAAAAAGATTAATTCTGGCAAAAGAAAAATCAAGCTCGCCGGCTGATTTTATAAATGCAAATAATGAAATGGTCAGATAATCATTTACAAATGCATAAACTGATGCAAGCCACATTGAAACTGGACTAATCGCCAGTGTAAAAATCGCAATTGCAACTACTACTCCAACAGCAGGAATAACAATCAAATTAGCGATGAAAGCTACCACGGATAATTTTCCAAAATAGTACATCGTCATTGGAAGCGTACCAAGCTGCGCTCCAAAAGATACCGCAAGAAATAAAAATAAATACCGGATTGATTTAGATTTTAGCTTTAGTGAATTAATATATTTTGTGATTTGAGGAGTCACTGCTCCAATTCCAAATACTGCACCAAATGATAATTGAAAGGATGGTGAAAAAAGTTCATCAGGTTTGAATAATAAAATTGCAAGTGCAGCAATAGCGAGCGAATTAAAAATATTGGTGGTGCGATTAGAAATAAATGCAATGATAATTACAGATGACATAACCACAGCCCGAATAACCGAGTCGGGTGAATTAGTTAGAAACATAAATAGTATAAGTCCAGTCAGCGTAAAAATAGAGCGCAAATAAAGATTGAACCTGCCGAATAAAATTAAAAAAATCATTGCGATATATCCTACATGTAAACCGGAAACCGCAAGCACGTGCACCACCCCTGTGTTTATGAATTGAGTTTTCGTGTCGTAATCTATTTCACTTCTGTCTGCAAGTAAAAGTCCTTTGATAAAACCTGCTGTCAGCGGTAAATGAATTGATTTAATTTTCGAATCAAGCACTCGTCTTATTTGATGAATTGTATTGTCAAAATAATTCACGCCAGGATTTATAATTTTAACATCACTTACTTTGTAAGTCGTTAGTGAACCTGATATTCCTATTGAATGAAGATAGTTATTATAATCAAACTCACCCGGGTTTCGCTGTGTTTTACCTTCAGAAAAAATACCGATAGCAGAAATAATATTGCCAGGTTTTAATACATCATAAATCGAATCCATTAATAATTTTTCATCGCGGATTCTTAAGTACATTTCACAATCAATTTGTTGAAACATCTTATTAAATTTTATTGAATCAACTTTTATCAGCATACTGATTTCATATTCTTTTTGAAGATCAATTCTTTTTATTTCACCGATTACAAAAACATTTTTTTCTCGATTTAGAGTATCCGGGAAATCAAATGAATTAACTTTGTTTAATTCGGCAGTCAGACATCCGGCAATTATAATTGAAAGAACTACAATCAACGATGCGGCAAAGCTTCTTTCTGTAACAGTTTTTTTTAAAATAAAAATCAATAAAATGAGAATGAGAGATTCAAATGATACAAGAACGATAGCATCGAGCTCGATAAATCGTTGAATAATTATCCCCGTCATAAACAGTAATACAAATTTTATTACCGGATAATCTTTCATAAACAAAAGTCAGATATAGCTTTTTTGAATTGAGTAATATTGGTTATCGCGTTAGCCAATTTACTTGCGTGTTTTCCGCCAGTAATTGTTAATGAGGGATTCAATGTGTGAGTTTTAATAGAAAGATCTTCGAGGTTTCCGTGATCAGAACAAACTATAAAAGTCAAATCATTTGGAATATTCTTAATCAAATGCAGGAGGAATAAATCAATGTTGCTAAATATTTGATCGAACTCATTTTTAATTCTACCGTGCCCTATATGATCGGTTAGAAAAAATTCATAAAGTGTAAAATCATTTTCGTCTGCGATACTTAGCAATCGTTCGGCAGCGGTTTGTGGACTTATGATTGGCAGGTTGTAACCAAGTTTGCTGTTCCATCTTTCATTTGTAATCTCTGCCGTAAGTGCGCTGCCTTTCAGTACATCAGTTTCATCATTTAATTTCATCCTCGCTGAAAGATAACTCAATGAAGTAACACTTAATCTTGATTTACCTGAATTTATGTAGTCAAAAAAAACTTGAGGATAAGCGTTCGCAAAAAAAGCTTTGCGATTTAGATTTTTATAATGAAGAAAAATATTTTTTTCGTTAATGATAGGAATTGTAGTGGAGTACGGATACGGTCCGAAATGTTTGCCGACAAATTGCGGTGCGTTTATTCCACAGAAGATTGATGTTTGTCCCGTACCGCTTTGCGGCAGCCCGTCAACGCCAAGCCTTGCATCAGTGGGGAAAAGATAGAAACCATTTGACGTCAATGAAGAATTTTCCAGCGAAGGAATTTCACCAAATATTTTTAGGAATGATTTGAAGCCGTATTTGAAGAAGGGATTAAACTCATAATCTTTTTTGCCGATACCGACACCATCTATAAAAATCATTAGCACCGGATTCAACTTTTCAGACTCCGATAGTTATTTTATTTTTCTTTCGATTCTACAAGAAGAGTAACAGGTCCATCATTGAATATTTTTACCTGCATCATCGCTCCAAAAATACCTGCTTTAACTTTTCTTTCACCCAAATTATCTTTCATTCTTTCAATGAATTTTTCATAAACGGGAATCGCCTCATCCGGCTTGGCAGCATCAGTAAAACCAGGTCTGTTACCTTTTGAAGTATCTCCATACAAAGTAAATTGAGATATAATCAGAACATCACCATTAATGTCTTTAACTGAAGTATTCATCTTTTGCTCACTGTCCTCAAATATCCGAAGGTTGGTGCATTTATCTGCAACGTAAATTGAATCCTCAATCGTGTCTCCGGTTTTTATTCCAAGCAGAATTACTAATCCTCTCTTTATATCAGCCGAATAATTATTAGCCGATATATAAACTCCCCCTTCGGAAACTCTTTGAACTATTGCTCTCATTTTTTCTCTCCTGAAATTACTCTTTCAATCTCTTGAAAATCTCTTTTTATTCGGATGTTTACGAATCCATTTTCCTCAAGAATCTTTTTACAGAATCAGATTGATCTTTTCCTATTTCAAAATAAAGCTTTCCGTTATTTTTCAAAAGTCTTATTGCTTTTTCTGAAATGATTCTAAAGAATGAAAGCCCATCTGCATTGTCGGTCAATGCGATTGACGGTTCAAAGACCCGTAACTCAGTTTGAAGTTTTGGGAATTCATCCTTTGAAATATATGGCGGATTTGAAACGATAATATCAAATGATCGCTCAGATAAAGAAAGGTCATTACGCACATCTAATTGTAAAAATTTTATCCGATCTGCCACACAATTTTTAATTGCATTCTTCTTAGCGTTCTCTAATGCAGCTTCACTAATATCTATCGCAAATAATTCAGGTTGATCCATGCTCTTTGCCAATGTAATTGCAATTATTCCACTACCCGTTCCAATATCCAGAATTTTTAGATTAGTATTTTTATTCTCTTCAATAATTGCTTCAACTAATAATTCTGTTTCAGGACGTGGAATTAAAACTGAAGAATCAACATTAAATTCTAATCCATAAAATTCTACATTCCCGATAATATATTGAAGCGGAACAAAGCTGCCGCGTTTTTTTAGTAACTCTCTGTAAAGCACAACTTCGTCTTCCTTCAACGGACGATCAAATAAAAGGTAGAGGTCAAGTCGTTTGCAATTTAAAAGGTGCGCAAGCAATAGTTCGGCATTAAGGCGGGGAGATTCAATTCCTTTTTTTTGTAAATAATCAGCGGAAAGCTTTACGGCTTCAAGTACTGTTAGCATTTACTTCGTCGTTTAATTTTTTATTCTGCAAAAACATTGTAAAGAAGATATCCAAAATTTAGTTGAAGCAGTCCAAACGATATGCCTGAAATAAGGTCATATTTTTTAGTTAGATCAAGTGATGCTTGATTGCCCGTAAATTTATAATCATCATAATTATCATCGGCTAAAAGCTTGTAGTAAGCAGTCACACCGCCAAGAACGGCAACTGCGCCAAGAATAATTTTAAACTGAAGCGTTTCAAGAAAACTTTCTTTTTTTGTGCTGCCAATAAATTTCAAATTGAAAATATTATTTTCCGTTAATTGATTGGATAGAATAGACAGAGACTCGAATCCATCTTTAGAAATGAGGAAGGGGGAAAGATTCTTATTTACAAATAATGGTGTATAACCAAGTAATGAATCGCCGCTGATAATTTTTGCATCCTGTGGTTTAGAATCGAGAAAGACTTCTTCACTGAAGAAATATTTAAAATATTTTTCATCACAATCATCAACATAGATAGTGTCAAAAATTGTTTTTGCACCAAGTCTATCACTGTTTTCCATCAATGTGATTTTATAAATCCCTTTTTTTAGTTGAAGCATGAACTGATTGCTTTGTTCAAACTCAAGTCCATTAAATGATAAAATTACATTTGGAATATCACATTCGATAGTAATCGCTGCCTGACAACTATCCTGTGCTGAGATTAAAATATTAAGTGCCAGGACAAATAGTACCACAAATTTTATTTTATCTAATAAATTCATAAGCCTCGAGATTTCCATTGTCATAACCAATATAAAGAGTACTGTCTTTTATCACAGGTGTAAGTTTTGCTCTGCCATTAAGTGAATGATTTTCTGTAATCTGGCCTGTAAATTTATTCACAAAGTGAATTTGTTTATTCTGATCCGGTACTATTAAAAAATTATCCGTTACCGCAGGAGTGATGTTCAAAATTCCATCAACAATCGAAGTCCAAATCAACTTTCCATTAACGGAAATATTCAAATTGAATAATTGACCCTTGAGATTACCAAAATAGATTGATGAATCATCAGCAGCGGGCGTCATTGTAATCCTGCTGCCACTTTGAAAATTCCACTTTTGCGAGCCGTCAGAATTTAAACAGAATAAATTGCCATTATGATCTCCAACGAAAATATTATTACGGCTGATCATTATCCCGGTATCGAACATTGATTCAAATTTTTTTCTAAAAAGAATTTCACCGGTACCGGCATTAATAAAAATAATTTCTCCTTTGTCATTGCCGACTACAATATTATTATCCAGCATTGCGGGTGAACATCTGATTGTTGATTTAGTATCAACCTGCCAAAGTTTTTCACCAAGAAAATCATAGCGGTAGATTACCCCTTTTTCCGTCGTAAAAATTATTCCATTCGACATTAAAAGCATTTCAGTTTTCACTTTACCTTTTATTACAATTTCTTTGTAAAGTTCAGCACGCGAAAAATCATAAATAATGATTGAAGTTAAATCCTCATTAAAATGTACATTGGCAAAAATTACCCACGAACGATGAATCAAGGGTGTGGTAAAGATTGATCCTTTATAAGAAATATGTCCGATCTTTTTACCTGTTGAAGTATTATAGCAATAAACTCTTCCTGAAAGATCATTAACAAAAAGATAATGGTTATGAAACACAACCGATGAATTAGCAAAGCTTCCGCTTACTGAATAATCATATTTCCGTTTTATCGAATCCGTAACTGAGATGGGGAAGTAAAATGTCCGCTGATTGGTCTTTCCAAAAACAGGATAGGGATCATTATCTTTTAGAAAATTAAGCTTGATACTTGAGCCGATACAGCCCGAAAGAATAAATGTTGTAAGCAACAGTATATAAAATATTTTTTTCAAAAATCCCATCCGAAAAAAAACTGGTAGAATAATCGAGGTTGAAATTTTGTAAAGTTTTGTTCAATACGTTTTCCAATATCATAACGCAAGACAAGCAAACCAAAAAGATTTATTCTAAAACCAAAGCCGACACTCCCAAGTGTTTCGATATATTTTTGATCCCACGCTCCGCCTGCATCAAAAAATAAAGCACCACGAATTCCGCCAAAGCCAATATTCACAAAAGGCAGTCTTAAATTAATTTCATCAATGAGCGGAAAGCGAAGTTCTGCAGACCCCACCCATGCTTTCTCGCCGCGTATTGACCATAAAGGATAACCGCGTAAATCCCAGCTCCCGCCGATTAGATAGCGGCGCGCTTCTTTGCCTTCGTTGTAATAAAGCGAAGTTCGCAATGCGATTGTTGAAAGAAATCCCAGACGGAAATAATGCCTGTAATCGGCGATAACACTAAAGTAGTTTACATTACTGAATTTCACATCGCCTGTATAGCCGAGTAAAATTTTTGTTCTGATTCCGTCAACCGGTCCCGATGGTCCCCAAAGTGAATTATCCATCACGTACGAAAGACTGTTACTTACTAACAAAGCTTTTCTTTCAATGACGCCTTCAATTACTTCCTTATCCGAATTGGCAACAGTTAAAGTAGCTTCGATTCTTTGAAATTTAGAAAGGGGGTAGCTCATTCCAAAATAGCCGCCAAAACTTCTTTCGAAATAAAAAAGATCAGCATCACGCACATCATATCTTCTGCCGCTAAAGTGAAAAATTCCATAACCGTAATTAGTTCTGGTTGAAAGATTGATCTTCTGCATTACGATATTGAAACTTTTGAGAAATTCACTCTGCGCTTGTGCCGAATTAAAAATCAAGAAATCATATCTATCATCGCCAAGTAAATCACTTAATGTTAGTATTGCCCCTCCCCGTGTTCCATAGATTGGATCAGTAACAATTTGACTTTGAGCATAATCGAGCGTGTAATCTTTTTCATACTTTAATTCCTGCTGACTCGGGGGAGTGTTTATCTGATCCGGTATCCATTTATTTCGGCTGATATTACGCGATGAAACATCAATCCCGATTGTATCAGTCTCGGAATTTTTTAAATCAATTGAATAAATATTAAATGAAAAATTTTCGAATCCGCCAAAAAGTATTTTAGTTGAATCAACAAGCGAAGGATAAAAAGAGCTTGACAAAAAAGATGTGACTTTAAATATTTTATTTTCTTGTAAGTTATCCGATAAGTTCATCTTCCAGATATTTTTCACGCCATCATAATCAGAAGTGAAATAGAGCTGTCTTTTGTCAGCCGAAATAATTGGCGAAGATGAATTGGCATTTAGGTAGGTAACTGGTGAAATTAATTTTGTCGAAAAATCATAAGAAAATAAATTGTACTTACCTGCAAATTCTCCTGTTGTTCGATCCGAAGAAAAAATTATTTGACTTGTTGAAGAATACACCGGATCGCGATCATCATAATAATCGTTTGTTAATCGCAGCAGTTCGTATGTTAACAAATTATAAACGAAGATATCACTGAATCCTTTTCGATCCACAGCTTGAAAAATTAATTGATTAGAATCATCAGAAAATTTTGGCGAAGAAAGACTGACTAAAAAATCAAATTGTAATTTTTTATTAATTTCATCTTCGACAATATCATATAAATAAATTGCATCAGTAGCTCCTGACTTTGAAACAAAAGCAAGTGATTTGTTTTTTGAAATATCTATCGAAGAATAAAAGGGATGGAAGGCTTCATACTCATCTGTTTTTTCGCCTCGCAAAACCAATTCCGGTGAGAGTGCCTCCCCCTCCTGATCATAAGTGAATCGGTATATTGAAGAGTAGCCATCACGATTAGCAACAAAATAAACATAGTCAATAGAATCAATGCTGCATTGCCTGGGAGCAAAATTAAAACCCCAGTCAGTAAGTTTTTTTGCATTTAGTTCAACCGGGAAATTAGATTGAAGCAGCGGGAAATATTTTTTTTTAAGATAAATCAGCCACCCTTTGTCAATTTCTTCGATAGGTTTTCCAATTGTGTATGCTATAACATCTTCAAAATCCGAATACATCCAAAAGTTATCAATAAACTGAATGACTTTTTCTTCGCCATACTCATCCTTGATATATTCAAGAAAATTTTGCCCCTCCTTATACATTAAAAATGTTCCGTATATCAGATTCATCCGATCAAGACTAAAGAAATTATTATTTATCACTGCATCGCGCATCACCATTTCAGCTTGTGCATCAACTTTAGTTGATAAAAATTCTGCCACACCCTCAGTAAACCACAGCGGTGGAAAAGATGAGACATTTTTTTTATGATCTCTTTGGATTCTTAAAATTTTTGTAGTTACAAAAACGTGAACAAGTTCGTGCCTGATAACATGTTTAAAATCGCTTAATGAACCTGTGTTGGGAATTACCACCCTTCCTTTCAGAAATTCAAAAAAAGCCGCCGACACCATCAGGTATAAATCCCGGTGTTGTATTGGTCTGTTGAAAATGAAGTGAAGTGTTATAAAATATCAGTGGTATTTTATACGTAACAACATGATTGAGCTTTATTTTTAATTCTTCGTAAACTTCTTCAGCATAGGCAGCGCCGATAGAAGCGACGACCTGCATATCATCATAATAATAAATATTGAAATGATCAGTCTCAATCACTTTCCAGTTAAATTTATCCCATTGCACTTTGTTCCTTCCAAAGAAATAAATTTGACCTTCGGAAGTAGAGATTGAAACTATAAAAAATACAAGAATTAGTAATTTATACTTCACACTTACATACTGTGATGATTAATAAATTTTTTATTTATCAGCTAAGCCAATCTTTCTTTAAGAGTATTGATGTTGTTTATCTCTGTTGGATCAAAAGCTCTTAGCACTGCTGTATAGTAAGTTATCCAATCAGTTAAATAAATCAAATCCATTAATCGCACCTTAAATTGATTCTTATTACTCGAAAGGTTAATAACCTCAATTCCACTTTTTGCAGCGAGTTCAGAAGTAATTTCAAATCGCTTTTTTATTTGGGGAAGATAGCAATCATCATAAACGGTAATAAGTTTCGCCTGAAATTTATCATCATCGAAAGATTCCCAGCCGATGATTTCATTGTGATTTAATTCAGGAATAACATTATGGAATGCATGCAGTTTTGAATTTTCATTCAACTGACATTTAAATCTGTAACCAACCGCGGATGTGACATCAGCAGCGGAATAAATAATAGGAATGTATCCTATAATTTTTTCTGCGTAAGAATGCGCAAGATTATTTTCAGTTGAAAATATTTCTCCATTTTGTTTCCATAATTCACGAATTTCTTCGACATATTTTGATTGATCAGGAATGAGGTTTAGGGTTTGAAAAATTTTCAGCAAAGAAAAAAAACTTAATCCAAGTGCATATCTTGGCTGCAATCCGGCTGGAATAACAACAACCGGAATATTATTTTTTTTGGCAGTTTGACTAATTTTTCCACCGGTAGAAATACAAATGACCTGACATTTTTTTTTAAGTGCATGGTTAAGTGCAGAAATAGTTTCCTCTGTATTGCCTGAATAAGAAGATACAATTACAAGCGAGTACTCATCGGCATATTCGGGAAGGAAATAATTTCTATTGACTGAATAAGGTATTTTAATTTCACCTGCACAAAAATTTTGAAGCAGGTCACCGCTCATAGCAGAGCCGCCTAAACCTGTAACAATAATTGAGCTAATGTTTTCTTTTTTAATATTTCCTAAATCATTTGGATTATTCCATGCGTAATCAATTTGCTTATAAGTATCAATTAACACTTTGAATTGATTTTGAGGATCATATTTATGAACTAATTCTTCAACAGTCATTTTACTCCTAAATTATTTGTCTTGTTCTTGTTATGTTATTATCTGCAAAAAACTTTTCGAGTTTACTAATAATTTCTTCCTGCGTACGAAGGGTGAGGCATTCCTCGGCAAGTTCTTTGGCTTTTTTATAGTCACAGCTTCGGATAATTCTTTTAGCATAAAGAATAGTAGATGGAGAAATGCTCAACGAGTCTAAACCGAGTCCAATTAATAATGGAATTGCAAGTGTATCGGCAGCCATCTCGCCGCAAACGCTGACCGATTTATGATTCTTCTTCGCTTCCTTTACGATATGCTGAATAGTTCTGATAACCACAGGGTTAAATTCCTGGTAGAGATTTGAAACAAGATCATTCCCTCTATCAACAGCCATTAAATATTGAATCAAATCGTTTGTACCAATACTTATAAAATCCACTTCTTCAGAAAATTCTTTTGACATAACAGCCGCAGAAGGAACTTCAATCATGACTCCAACTTTGATATGATTATCAAAATGTATTTTATCTGCTTTTAATTCCTTCTTACAGTCAGTAATAATTTCTTTAGACTTCCATATTTCCTCAATTGTAGAAATCATCGGAAGCATTACCTGAATGTTTTTATTCTTACTCGCTCGAAGAATAGCTCGGAGCTGTGTCTTGAACAAACTTAAATTTTCAAGCAGCAGTCTAATTCCCCGCAGACCAAGGAATGGATTAGGTTCAACAAAATCGAGAAATTTAAATTTATCCCCTCCAATATCAAAAGTTCTAATTATTAAAGTTTCCGGATAAATTCTTGAAGCAAGTTTAGAATAAATATCTGCTTGCTCATCCTCAGTCGGGAATTCTCCAAGCTCATCTAGAATCTGCTCGGTACGATAAAGCCCGATTCCATTTGCACCTGTTGTAACAACTAAATCAATCTCTCCCGAAACATCAACATTAGCCATCAACTTAATTTCTTTTCCATCGAGAGTTTCAGCAGGAAGCTCCTTCAGGTCAATTAATTCTTCTTGAAGTTTGAGCAAGCGGCTTATTTTTTGAGAAAAGAAATTAATTTGTTCTTCCGATGGATCGAAAATAATATAACCGTGAAATCCATCAACAATAATTGTTTGATCGTCCTTCAGAATTTCTGTTGCATTATGAGTACCAACAACAGCAGGAATATTTAACGAACGCGATACTATGGCGGCGTGTGAAGTAATCCCCCGTGATCAGTGACAAAGCCCTTCACATTATTGCGTGAAAGTAATAGTGCATCCGCCGGAGTTAAAGAATCGCTGACAACAATTACATCGTGTTTAATTTTTGATTGTAGTCTTTTCTTTTGAAGATTACGAATGATTCTATTTTTAATATCATCAATATCGTGCGCACGATCTTTCATATAAGACTCGTTTGACAGCACCATTAATTCCTGATATTTAGATATTTCATCATGGACAATATATTCGGGCTGTCTTAATTCTTTTTCAATTCGATAAATAATTTTTTGTAAAAGAATTGGATCATCGAGGATCATCATTTGTGCTTCAAAAATTGATGCGCGTGCATCATCCATTTTTTCACGCGCCATAGCAAAAATTTTTTGAAGCTCTTTTTTAGATTTATTTAATGCTTCATTAAAATTTTTTATAGCTTCATCAACATTAGTAATTTCACCTTTGTTTATATCCAGTTTTTCTTTTGTAAATAAATAAACCTGTCCGATAACGATTCCGGGTGCGGCAGCGATTCCAGTCACCTTGTTTAAAGAATTTTTATAAAGTTTACTGAAGCTTTTCATAATTCATCAAACCCTCTGTTAAAGTATTCTGCAATTTCAAAGGCTGCTTGTTCTTCATCTTCACCGTCAAATGTAAGTACTATTTCGGCACCTGTTTCAGCAGCTAAAGTCATCACGCCGATAATGCTTTTACCGTTTATTTGAACTCCATCTCGTGAGATAAAAAATTCACATTTATATTTTGCAGCGAGTTTAACAATAGTCGCCGCCGGTCTTGTATGCAGCCCGGCTTTGTTTACAATCTTTACTGTTTTTTCAATCATTATTTATTTCTTTTGATTAATGAATCAGCAAGCCAGCGAAAAATATTCACCTCTCTCTTATTTGAAAGATTCTCAATTGATCTTAATGCTTTGTTCGAATAATTACGAATAGCAGTTTTTGCATCATCAATCACACCAAGCTTTTTATAAAGCTGTTTATACTTTTCAATTTGATTTGATCGAATGCCCTTATTAGCAATTACTTTTAATAAATCTTCTTTGTCTTTGCCTTCAGCTTTTTCTAAAGCTACAATAAATAAAAATGTTTTCTTGCCTTCAATTAAATCACCGCCGATGCGTTTGCCAAAATCAACTTTATCGGCTGTAATGTCTAACAAATCATCCTGAATCTGAAAAGCGATTCCTAAATATTTACCGTAAGCAGAAAGTGCTTTAATATCCTGCTTACTTCCGTTAACAAGGTAACCACCAAGCTCGCAGCACATTTGTGCAAGTGCAGCAGTTTTTTTACTAATCATTTCGATGTACTCATCCAGCGAAACATTTTTTCGAGTTTCAAATTGTGTATCAAGACTTTGTCCTTCGCAAACTTCTACCAATCCATGAGTAAATGCGTTTAGTGCTTCTCTGGCATTAACTTTACAATCCTTCAAAATGAACTCATAAGCAACTGCGAGCAGCGAATCACCTGCAAGAATTGCAGTATTCAAATTATATTTTTTATGAAGCGTTAAATTTCCACGCCGCAAATCAGCATTATCCATTATATCATCATGGACAAGTGTAAAGTTATGAAGCATCTCAACAGCAACAGCAGCATTGTAAACTTGCTTCGGTTTTCCTCCCACAGCCTTTGCAGAAAGGATCACAAGCAGAGGTCGTAAGCGCTTTCCGCTGCTTTCTAAAATATAAGAAGCAGGTTTGTAAAGTTCCGATGGCTGTCTATCTTTTAATGCTGTTGAAAGTCTTTGATCGATAATTTTTCTCTCTTTTTCGTAGATGAGAAAATATTTTTCCGCAACAGAAGGTTTCAAAACAATTCTTCCTTTTTGATAAGCTTATTTTTTTTAAGCTCATTAAGATTTTTTGATCCCGTTAGAAACATAATTTTTTTAACGTAATCAAACCAATTTACAATTTTTTTCTGAACCGCATCCTCGCCATCATTCATCAAAGTCTGAAGAATAATTCTTGCTGAGGCAGCAACATCAGCACCGAGAGCAAAGGCAACAGCAAGATCATTCGCAGAATTTATTCCGCCTGAACCAATTAAAGCGAATTTATACTTTTTCTTTAAAGGATAGATTTCTCTTAAACAGTAAGATGTTGGTAATCCCCAATCCCAAAAATCATTTCCAGATTTGCTTCTGATAATTTCAACACCAGCCCAGCTTGTGCCTCCAGCGCCAGCTACATCAATTCCGCTAATGCCAATACTTAATAATTTCTTTGCAGCGTCCTTACTAATTCCTGAACCAACTTCTTTTATTATTATTGGAACTTTTGCTTTTGAAATTAATTTTTCCAATTTCTTCAATAGACCGACAAAATTTGGTTCACCCTCCTTTTGCAGTAATTCTTGCAACGGATTTAAGTGAACAACAAACGCATCTGCTTCGAGCATATCAATCAAAGATAAAATTTCAGTCAGTTTCTTTGATTGGACAAGTTGAGCCACGCCAATATTTCCAAGCACCGGAATATTCTTGGCGGTTTTACGAATTATCTTGTATGAGTCGTGATAATTTTTGTCTTCGAGTGCTTGTCTTTGACTGCCTACTCCTATTGGTATTTTTAGTTCGTATGCAATAGAAGCTAATCTTAAATTTATATTTTCTGCTTCCGCTGTGCCGCCAGTCATACAGGAAATCAAGAATGGAAATTTTATTTTTTTTGAAAAGAGATTTGTATGAAATGATATTTTGGAAATATCAACTTCAGAAATTGCATTATGGATAAAATCATATCTCTCAAAACCATTTGTCTTTGATTGGAATGCAACATTATCTGTTAAGCAAAGTTCGAGGTGCTCTTTTTTTCTTATGGATATTTCGTTATTTGATTTCGACATTTCTGAATTGATTATTTATTCGGTTGCAAAATATAGAAAATAAA
>JADJEI010000007.1 GCA_016709155.1 Ignavibacteriales bacterium
AAAAATTCTCAAATAATTGATAACGCTTACGGAGTTTTAGGGATAGAATTCATGGCGGCGGCACAGGCTTTAGATTTTCGTGATTTCCAAACAGGTATAGGGAGTAGCAAAAGCTTGGCGAAGTAATTTTTTGCTGTATGTAAGTCATCTTGATGTTGATAGACCGCTTTATAACGATCACAACAAAATGAAAGCACTTGTTAAGTCCTGCGAAATTCTGGAAGCAGTTGAAAAGAAGTTAAAGTTTAGAATAAATTTGATTCTGATTAAGAGTTAGGCAGCTTCAGCAAGTTTCTACCATCCAACTCAGTTTCGATCTTTAGTTCAAAGCTTTAGTTTATTTAATTCTCTGGTAGTAACTTAACGGTAATGATTTATCACAGACAAAAATTCAAGTCTTGCTGAATTATTTGCTATAAGTTATTTAATTTGATCTAAATTTCTTGGCCGTTGTTCCCGCCCACTCCCTGATGATAGATAAATCCTGGTTCAGAGAATTTTATTTCGGGATGAATTAGTGTATAAGTACCAAGAGGCATTTCACCACTTTCTATTTTTTCCCAGATTTCTCGTCTGGTTTTATCAACATCGCCGTGCGACATCTACCCCAATTGGTAATTTAAATGTTCTCTACCTTCGTTTACATCTTTAATGATTAACCAGGAAACAGGCGCAATATCGGAATACCATAACCAACTGTTTCATCTGAATGACAATCGTAACACGATTTTTAAATACTTCTGACACCAGTTTAGGAGCTCTTATTTCTGCTTCTACTGGAGGGGTTAGTTTTTCTACAGGAATAAATTGAATACCCAAGGCAAACACGATTATCAGCAATAAAATGGTCTTTTCATTTTTTTCCTTTGATTTTATGAAGATATATTTTTCGCAACTTAAAATTTTATTAGCTTGTTCTAAAAGCTGTTTTCAATAGTAAAGCCAAATTTTTCTAAATAAATTTTTATAGGAGCAGAAGCGCCAAATGATTCCATACTAATTGATATGCCTTCGTCTCTAACATATTTTTGCCAACCCTGACTAACACCCGCCCTCATTAGAGATTCTCTTTAATGTTTGAGGTAGCACAGTGTTTTATATTCATCGTTTTGTTTCTCAAATAATTCCCAGCTAGGAAAGCTAACTACTGGTTACATTCCTCTTCCAACAGCTCATGCGCTTCTGTAGCTTTTAATGCTAATGAAACTTCAGAACCGGAAGCCATTAAGATCAAATCCGGTTTTGATTTTGAGTCTTAAAATATACGCCCCCTTTAAGAGATTTTCGGCTGAAGAATATTTTTCTGATCGAGAATTGGTAACCCCCGCCTCGTTAGTATCAACGCCACGGGACTTTCTTTATGTTCGATAGCCGCTAACCATGCGACGGTTTTCTGTTTGCGTCTGCAGGTCTGATTACAATCAGTCCGGGGGATTGCAACCGCAAAGAAGCAAGATGTTCGACAGGCTGATGAGTTGGTCCATCTTCGCCAAGCCCGATACTCGTCGTGAGTAAAACATAAATCGGTTTTATTTTTGAAAGCGATGCAAGCCGTATGGAAGGGCGCAGATAATCTGAAAAATCTAAAAGTTGCGCCGTAAGGAATCACCTGCCGTAAATCGCCATTCCATTCATTACCCCCGCCATTCCATGTTCGCGAATTCCGAAGTGAAAATTTCTTGTCGGAGTATTTCTCAGATGAAAAATTTTATAATCTTTTAAGAAAGTATTATTTGATGGGTGCAAGATCAGCAGATCCGCCAATCAGAGGGGAAGGGAGGAAGCTATTGAATTAAGAACTTTTCCTGATGCTGCAGCGCCATCTTCTTCCCATCATCTGCAAACACCGGTAATTTTAATTTCCATTCATTGCCAGATCTCCATGCATTACTGCAGAAAATAATTTTGCCTCTTCAGTATATTTTTTTGATAATCTAAAAATTTCTATTCCATTCTCTTTCTTCTGATTTTCCATTCACTTGTACTTGCTTAAAAATTCTTTTACTTCATCGGGAATAAAGAAAGGTGTTTCTTCCTGCCAGCCCAAATTTTGCTTTGTAAGTTTTATCTCTGCTTTCTCCGAGCGGTGAGCCGTGAGCGTCGGATGAATCTTGCTTATTCGGGCTGCCGGAACCCATTGTGTGTTTTGTAATTATGAGGAGGGTTTGTCAAAACATTTTGTGCATTCGTCACTGCGGCTTCAAGACTCGCAACATCATTTACATCTTTCACAGTTTGAAACATGCAGCCGTAAGCATCAAATCTTTTGAATATCTTCAGAGAAAGCAAGAGACGTTGATCCATCAATTGTAATTTTATTATCATCGTAAAAGAAAATTAATTGCCAAGTTTAAGGTGACCTGCAAGCGAAGCACTTTCGTGAGAGATTCCCCCATCAATTCACCGTCGCTGCAAATTCCATAAATAAAATGATCAATCAACTTTATATCATCTTGATTAAATAACGATGCAAGGTAGGCTTCAGCTATTGCCATTCCCACAGCGTTAGAAAACCCCTGCCCGAGCGGACCGGTAGTTGTTTCAACTCCGGTGTTAATCCAAATTCCGGATGTCCCGTGTGATGCTTCCCATTGCCGGAAATTTTTTAACTCATCTAACGAAACACCATAACCGGATAAGTGAAGTATCGCATACAGCAGCATACTTCCATGTCTTGACGGAAAGAATAAACCTGTCGCGGTTTAACCATTTCGGGTTGCCTGGGTTGTGCCTTATTATTTTTGAGTATAGCAAATAAGCAATCGGTGCGCAGCCCATCGGCATTCCCCGGATGACCTGAGTTTGCTTTTGCACTCCTTCTATGGCTAAAAAATCTGATTGTGTTTATGGTTAATTGTTCAATATCTTTTTATGATTCGTCATTTAGTATTTCCAGAGAATATAGATGAATTAGATGATAATTTTTTATTTCAAATATATTAAAAACTTCACGATTATTTTGGTTTAACTTAACGCCAAGTAGTGTGATAATATGTCAAAGAAGGGACAAGTAGCACAGACAATCCTGTCTGTGTACTCTTAGTTACCTATAGTTTGTGGACAATAACCAATAATCACAACGAGATAGCTACAGACATATATTCACAGGCAGGTTAAATTTTAAATTTTCAAGCAGTTCTTTCATATCATCCGGCAATTCGGAATCGAATTTCATAAACTCATTTGTGTGGGGATGAATAAATCCAAGTGTCTTTGCGTGCAATGCCTGTCTCAAGATGACCTCAAGTAGGTTTTGTATTCTGCTTTTCATTTTTGGCTGATCAGCACCAAAATGAATTTTATCACCGCCGTAAGTAGCGTCACCAAATATCGGATGATTTGAAGCTGATAGATGAACTCGTATTTGATGAGTTCTTCCTGTTCTTAATCGTAGTTTTAGATAAGAGGCAAATTCGAATTCTTCAATTACGAAATAAAGCGTAATTGCTTGTTTCCCTTCGATACGGCTTACTGCAAATTTTTTTCTATCCTGTTTACTTCGGGTTATCAGCGTATCAAAAACACCTTCGGGTTCGTCCATCTTTCCCCAGCAAATAGCGTGATATTCTCTTTCAGCCGTATGCTTAAAAAATTGCAATGCAAGTTTCTGATGAGTAACATCGTCTTTAGCAACTACAAGCAAGCCGCTTGTATCCTTGTCAATCCTGTGAACAATGCCCGGTCGAATCGGCTCTCTTGTTTCACTCAATTGGCTTGTGTGGTGAAGCAAAGCATTTACAAGTGTTCCTGTATAATTGGAATAAGCCGGATGTGCAACCATTCCTGCCGGTTTATTAACGACAATCAGGAAATCGTCCTCGTAAACGATATCAAGTGGAATATTTTCAGGCTCAGCTTTTTCGGGGCGGGGGGAGATGGGAATGATTGCTTCAACAATATCGCCGGCTTTAACTAAGTAATTTGATTTTACGTATCGCCGGTTTACCCAAACAAACTTTGTATCAATTAGTTTTTGTACTCTGGAACGGGTTGCATTTTCGATTGAGTTGGTAAGAAAAATATCGAGGCGTTCTTTCGTCTTTCCTGCGGGAAGTTCAAACTTGTATGTCTTTTGACTTATTATCTTGCTCATCTTCTCTGCTTTTGGTAAAAGACTTTTCGGAAGAATTATTTTCTTCATTACCGATTATTTCTTCAACAGTGTTTTTATCATCATTTAATACGGAGCCTGTTTCGTTTACACTAACTGATTCAATTGTTTCTTCTTTTTTATGAAAGTTATAAAAGAGCAGAAGTATTAAAACACCAATCGTAACTGAAGCATCTGCTATGTTAAAGATAGGCCATCTATCGTAATGCTTCCCAAGAATTGAGAAATCAAAAAATCCACATCAAAAAAATCAACTACCTTTCCATAAAATAGAGGGGCGTAGCCGTAAAATACTCCATAGAATACTCTATCAATTAGATTGCCGATTGCACCACCGAGTATAAAGGCAATTGAAAGACGTAATGGAAATTTTTGATCTTTTATTTTGAAGAGATAAAAAAGCAGTCCAATGCTTGCTATAACTGAGAAGACCGAAATTGCTAATTTAAAATCTATACCGGATCAAAGCCAAATGCAAGCCCGGGGTTTTCAATGAAGGTAATCCTGAAAAATTCACCAATCACCGGAATAATTTCGCCGGGATACATACCTTCAATCTTAAAATTAATTAATGGGAATGAAATGCCTTTCACATAAACTTTAGAAACCTGGTCTAAAACGATTACAATGAGTGAAATGAAAAGAACTCTCAATTATTCACCCGGCTCTGCTAAAATTTTATCTTCAGTTTCAAGTTCTGATGAAGATGGTTTTTGTTTGCGATGATAAGAAAAAATAAGCATTAAAACCCCAAGTGTAACAGCAACATCTGCAACATTAAAAATATAATTGCCCATCGTTTTGTTGAAAAAATAGAATCTGAAAAAACTGACATCAAAGAAATCCACCACCTTGCCTTGAAGTAGAGGAGCGTAACCATAGAATACTCCATAAAAAACTCTATCAATCAGGTTGCCGAATGCACCGCCAATAATTAAAGCAAGCGATAAACGCTGCCCGATGTTTTCTTTGCTTACAAAGAAGAAATAAATCAGCAGACTAAACGATGCGATGATTGTAAGAATGGAAATAAGCAGTTTAAATTCTCCACCGAAGTCTATGCCAAATGCGATGCCTGGATTTTCAACAAAAGTCAAATGTAAAACATGATCTATCAGCGGAGTTTTTCTTCCGTAAGGCAAGCCGCTATTAGAAAAATTCAAGAAAGGAATATTGAATCCCTTTTACATATAGCTTCGAAATCTGATCGGCGAGAACTATCCCGAAAGAAATTAGTAATAGTTTCAAATTGTGTGCTTAAAATTTTCTGAAAAAATAATGATAGACTTTTTATTTTTTCTCCTGTTTTTGTTTTATTGGTAAGCAGAGCTGACTATGCGGTACAGCTTCAAGCCTTGCTTTTGGAACAAGGGGGCAGGTATCACACAAATGCTGCGGTTCTTCAATACACTCGAGGCAAATTCCGTAAGTTCCGGCGTCTATTCTTTTCAGAGCATCGTCGAGATAACCAAGAAATTTATTTTCGCGCTGAGCATAGAGAAAAGTTTTTTCTCGTTCCATAGCGTCTGTACCCTGTTCAGCCATGTGAAGCGAGTAAGGAGAATTTTCGTTAATGTATTCGCCTGTTGTTGGATCGAGCATTTGCTCTTTTAAATTTTGAAGTTGTTCAATTATTTCATCCCGCTTTTCAAGAATAATCTTTCTAAAATGGGCAAGATCTTCTTTGCTGTAACCTTTTATTTTTGTGATTGGCTTAGTCTTGGGGACTTCTATTGGTTCTATTTTTTTAACAACTTTAGTTTGCTTCGGTTCTTTCATTACAATTTTTTTTGTGACTTTCTGTTTAGGTGTTTTAACTGGTTTTTTTGTCTTGCTCGGTGGAGCAGTTTTAACTACTGGAGATGTTTTTTTCTTTACAATTTCTTTGACTACTTTTTTCTTAGTTACAGTTTTAGGCATAATCTTTTTTACAACCTTAGTTATCTTCTTCGGAGTTTTTTTTACTTTTTTAATCGAAGCTTTCTTAACTGTCGTTTTTTTAGCCGGTGCTTTTTTAGTGAGTGCTTTTTTAGTGAGTGTTTTTTTAGCCATTATATGGTCTCCTTTATTTAGGAATTTGCTTTTTCAATTTTAATTAAACAGCCTTGTTCGCCTATTTTCCATTCTTGATTAAATCCACCGTCTGAAATTTCACTTTGCAAAATTTGAATTGCTAAAGTTTCACTCGCAATATAATCTTTGTGAATTGAAACTGCATGAAAAATCTCGTCCGAAGCTTTATAATAAATTTTTATTTTATCAATTCCTTCAAATCCTGCATCTTTTCTCATATTCTGAATCCGATTAACAAATTCTCGTGCGAGACCTTCGGAAATTAGTTCATCATTAAGTTCCGCATCTATTGCAACAGTGACCCTGACTTCACTTTCTACAACCCAACCTTTGATCTCACTGCTGATAATTTCAACATCACTTTGCGAAATTTCAATTTTGAATCTGCAATATTAAGAAAAATACTTTTACCTTCTTCAAGAATTTTTATTTGATTTCCATCTAATTCCGTTATAGCCGCAGCAACAGATTTTACCATCTTACCAAATTTGGGTCCAATAGATTTGAAATTAGCCTTTGCAGTTTTACTAACTATTTCAGAATCATTTTGAAGAACGATAAGTTCTTTGATGTTAACTTCTTCAAGAATAACATCTTTCATTTTAGAAAGGGCATCTCTTTTGCTGCTTTCAACTACCACCATCATTTTGCTCAAAGGCTGGCGAACCTTTAAATTATTTTTTGCTCTCATAGCTCGGGCAATTGAAACAACTTGCTGAGCAACTTCCATTTTATCTTCAAGAGATTTTTCAGAATAGGTTACTGCTGGAAATTCTGATAAGTGCACCGAATCAAATTTTTCCAGTTTTGTTATCGAGTTAAGATTCTGATAGATTTCTTCAGAGACGAAGGGAGCGAAGGGGGAAGTAAGTTTCGAAACGGTTATTAAGCATTCATACAAAGTCTGATATGCGGAAATTTTATTCTCATTCATTTCAGATTTCCAGAATCTTCTTCTGCATCTTCTTACGTACCAATTTGAAAGCTGATCAATTGTGAAGTTTGAAACAGCACGAGCTGCTTTCGTAACATCATAATTATCCATCAGGTTTTCATATTCTGTTACTAACGAATTTAATTTTGAAATAATCCATCTATCTATTTCGGGTCGCTGTGCATAAACAATTGCAGGTGATGAAAAATCGAACTTGTCAATATTCGCATAGAGCACGAAGAATGAATAAGTATTGGTCAATGTTCCGAAAAATTTACGCTGTACTTCAACCAATCCTTCTTCATCAAATAAAGTCGGACGCCAGGGCGGGCTGTTTGTTACGAGATACCAGCGTGTAGCGTCGGCGCCATATTTATCAAATAAAATAAAAGGATCAACTGTATTGCCTTTCGACTTTGACATTTTCAAGCCGTTTTTGTCAAGTATCAATTCGTTCACAATTACATTTTTAAATGCGACACTATCAAAAAGCATTGTTGCGATAGCATGAAGAGTGTAGAACCACCCGCGTGTCTGGTCAATCCCTTCGCAAATAAAATCTGAAGGGAAAAAGTTTTTTTCAAATAGTTCTTTATTCTCAAAAGGGTAATGATATTGAGCAAAAGGCATTGCGCCCGAATCAAACCAAACATCAATTAATTCAGGTGTGCGTTTATAAACTTTTCCGTTTATTTCAAAAATTATTCGATCAACAAATGGTTTGTGAAGATCAATTTCTTTTAGTTCGGAAACGGGTGTTCGAACTCCGTTATCTTCATAAAAACCTTTTTTCAATTCCTCGATGCTTCCTACTGCAATCATATCGCCGTCTTCACTAACCCAGATTGGAAGGGGGGTAGCCCAAAATCTATCGCGGGAAAGTGCCCAGTCTTTATTTTCTTCGAGCCAGTTGCCGAACCTTCCTGCGCCAACTTCGGGCGGCTGCCAATTAATCGTTTTGTTTAGTTCCACCATCCTGTCTGCTATCGAAGTTGTTTTGATAAACCATGACTCGCGTGCATAATAAATTACCGGAACATTTTCGTGCCGCCAGCTAAAAGGATATGTATGGGTGATAGTTTCCTTTTTGTAAAGCGCACCTTCATGTCTTAATTTTTGAATAATTCCGGCATCTGCATCTTTTACGAATTGCCCGGCAAAGTCCGTAACTTCGGCTGTAAATAATCCACCGCGCGTAACCGGCTGCATCATCGGCAGATCATATTTTTTAGAGACTTCATAATCGTCTGCGCCAAAGGCCGGGGCAATGTGAACCACTCCGGAGCCGTCTTCTGTGCTTACAAAATTCCCACAAACAACGTAAAAAGCTTTCTTATCTGCTTTAACGTAGTCAAACAACTGTTCGTAAAAAAATCCCTCAAGAGTAGATCCCTTGAATTCATCTATGATTTCATATTCACCATCAAGGACTGACAATCTTTCTTTTGCGAGAATGATTTTTTTGTCTTTATGATTTACTTTTACATAATCAATATCGGCACCGACAGCAAGTGCAACATTGGAAATCAAAGTCCACGGTGTTGTCGTCCATACTAAAATGAATTCATCTTTCTGTTCAAGTTTGAATAAAACATAAACGGATGGATCTTTTGTTTCGCGGTAGCCGAGCGCAAGTTCGTGCGATGACAAAACAGTTTCTGATTTGGGATCCTGCGGAACTATTTTATAATCTTTATAAATCAGTCCTTTATCGAATAAAGTTTTTAGCGCCCACCAAACGGATTCGATATAATTATTTGTAAGTGTGATATATGCAGAATCAAGATCAATCCAGTACCCCATCCTATCTGTCATCTTTTCCCAAAGATCGAGATAAGTGAAAACAGAATTGCGGCAGGCTTGATTGTATTTGTCAACGCCGTATTCAATCACTTCACTTTTGTGTTTGATGCCGAGACTTTTTTCGACTTCAATTTCGACAGGCAAACCATGAGTATCCCATCCGGCTTTACGCTCTACACGGTAGCCCTTCAGTGTTTTGTAGCGGCAGATCAAATCTTTAAGCGTACGCGCCATTACATGATGAATGCCAGGCTTGCCGTTTGCTGTTGGCGGTCCTTCGTAAAAGGTGAATGATTTGGATTTATCTCTTGAGGAAATGCTTTTCTCAAAAGTTCTATTTGCTTTCCAGAATTCTAATATTTGTTGTTCAATTTCGGGGTAATTTATTTTTTCTAAATTTTGTTTAAACATTTTTTATGATTTATCAATTACTGTTGTTCGTATTTTTTAATTAATTCTTTTTCTGTTTGAATAAATTCTTTCAACTCTCTTTCGATTCTTTCTTTTCGCAGGATAATGTTTTTTGCCTGTGATTCTGCTTCAAAAATTATTTCTTTTGCTTTAAGCTGAGCTGTTTTTAATTCAAGGTCGGATAGTTTTTTTGATTCCTGCAGAATGCTTTCATAAACACGGATTTTTTCATTCGTTAGATCGGAGTCGCGTTTGGATGTAAGAATTTCTTCAATCGCCATTCCAAAAAATGCCATTGAGCCAAGCAAAATATTTCTTAAGCTGAATAGAATAAGGTTTTCGGAAAGTAATTCGCTTGCTCCAAAATATTCATTAAAATGAAATTGTAAAAATTGAAATTATTGTGACTGCAATAATTGTTGCGAAAACTACTTTGCCGCCGAAATTCCATCCGATTGATTTATTGATATACCACCCGCTTGCGAAGCACAGCATAGACATAACAAACCAAACGGCAAAATCATTTTCACCAAACTTGAATAAATCCGTTTGAAGAAAATCAGATGAGAAAATAAAAATTGCAAGTAAAACCGGAGCGGCATAGTGGGATAATTTCTTCATTTCCATTAAAGTCTCCTGATTACTTCTTTCATTATTAAAGTCATTTTTGGTTCTGCTGCCATTGCTGTTTCGATTATTTCCTGAACGTTTACGGGTTTGAGTGAATCAGGAAAACATTCGTCTGTAATAATGCTGATTCCAAGCACCTTCATTCCCATTTGGTTAGCCACAATATTTTCAGGGATGGTGGACATTCCCACCACGTCAGCACCGGTTGCACGCAGAAATCTGTACTCTGCTTTTGTTTCGAGATTAGGACCGGGTACAGCAATGTAAACACCTTTTTGGATTTTTAATTTATTTTCAAGTGCAATTTGTTCGGCAAGGTTTATCAGCTCTTGCGAATAAGGTTCGCTCATATCGGGGAAGCGCGGCCCGAGTTCATCTTCATTTGGTCCAATCAATGGATTATCGCCGAGTAGATTTATGTGATCGGTCATCAGCATAACATCGCCTTTGCGAAATTGCGGATTCATTCCACCGCAGGCGTTTGATACAAGCAGTGTTTGCACACCGAGAAATTTCATTACGCGAATTGGATAAGTTATTTGCTGCATCGTGTAGCCTTCGTAATAATGAAACCTGCCTTGCATTGCCACCACCTTCTTATTTCCAATTGTGCCAAAATTAATCTTCCTTTGTGAGATTCAACAGTTGAAATTGGAAAGTGCGGCAGATCGGAATAATCAATTTCGATATCAATTTTTATTTCACTGACTAAACCGCCAAGCCCTGTTCCGAGAACAATTCCAACAGGGAAATTATCTGAAGTATGTTTTTTAATTACAGCTAAGGTTTGTTCTATTTTATTTTTTAATTCGCTCATATTATAAAATTTTATTAACTATATCATCAATGTTTAGATCGAGATCTTTTGATTCATCAGTTTTTCGAGGTGCAGGATTTTCTTCACCGGCATAAGCAACTTTTGTTTCGAGAAGATTCGATTGGGTGTTTACGATAGACTTAAGTCTTGCAATTAGAAAGTCTTTTTCGTCGCGAAGTCTAATAACTGCATCACGAATTTCATTCGCTTGCTCACGGGCTTTCTCCAATAGTTGCGAGGCTTTAAGTTCTGCTTCTTTCACCAGGAGGTTGGCTTGTTTTTTTGAAGACTCCATAGTCCGGGAAGTTGAATCCTGCGCTTTTAATAAAGTATCCTGAAGATTTTTTTCTATTCGCTTATAGTCAGTAACTTTAATATTCAACTCATCTAATTCTCGTTTTAGTTTTTCGTTTTCTTTGTAAAGGTTGTCAAATTCATCAGCGAGTTTTTCGAGGAATGCTTGAACCTCTTCGGTTTCGTAGCCGCGCATTGACTTACTGAACTCTTGCTGTTTAATACTAAGCGGAGAAAACTTCATAACTCATTCCATTTTTTTGAATAATCTCTTTCACCAAAAATTGCTGAACCAATTCGCAGCATAGTTGAACCTTCTTCAATTGCAATTTCAAAATCACTTGTCATTCCCATTGAGAGTTCGCGTAATTGATAACCTTCAGAATTAAATTTTATTAATAAATTTTTTAAATCTCTAAAACTTTTTCTGATTAGAATTTCATTCTCGGTTAAAGGTGCAATTGTCATTAAACCTAATACATTTAGATTTTTGCTCAACTTACAAAATTTTAAAATATTTCTAACTTCAGTTTCACTCTCGGCACCTGACTTGGTTTCTTCATCAGATGTTTTTACCTGCACCAAAATTTTCTGAACTTTTCCTATTACTTCAGCTTTTTTTGCTATCTCTTCTGCAAGTTCAAATGAATCAACTGAGTGGATAATCTCTGCACAATTCACAGCATATTTTACTTTATTCATCTGAAGATTGCCGATAAAATGCCAGGTGACTTTGCTGCCGATTTTTTCAAATTTCAGATTTAATTCCTGCGCTTTATTTTCGCCAAAGTCTGAAATACCTGCATCAATTGCCTGATTGATTGCATCAATTCCAAAATACTTTGAGACTGCAATCAGCTTAATTTCATTAACGTTCCGACCACATTCTGAACACTTTTTCTGAATCCGGTTTCGCAGTGCAACAATATTATTAGCAATCATTTCAAAATTAAGGTTGTGAATCTATACCTTAATTTACAGAAAATCAACGAAAATTTTGTTAGAAAAAGCCGGCAGAGCAAACATTTACAAATTGAAAATCTTTGTGCTTTAACAGGAAGGTGAAAGAAAATTATTAAAAGGCAGCTAACTAAAGCTGCCTTGAAAGAAATGCTTTTAGAATACTTCTGACATTTGATATTATTTTTGAATTATCATCTTCTTAGTTTCAACGAAACCACCTGACCTTAATTGGTAGTAGTAAACTCCGCTGGACAGGCTGATATTCTGTCCTGCGTTAAACTCTACTTCATACGTGCCGGGGCTGCTGCTGCTCGTTTACGAGTGTGGCTACTTCGTTGCCAAGTATGTCATACACAAGAAGCCTCACCCCCAACCCCTCTCCAAAGGAGAGGGGAGTTGAAGGAATTGTATATTTTATTTTTGTTGTTGGATTAAATGGATTCGGATAATTCTGTTCAAGTGTAAATTCTGTTGGTGAATTTATTTCCACTTCAACTGTGTTTGAATATTCAAACGTTCCATCAAAATCATTTTGTTTTAACCTGTATTGATATTTACCCAAAGAGATTTTCATCAGTGAAAGAATAACTCTTAGGTTCGGTAGTAGTACCGAAGCCGGGAACAAAACCAACAACACTCCAATCCAAATTGCCAACTGAAGACTGCGGACTGCCGACTTGTTTTCTTTCTATTTCAAACCCACTGTTATTTGTCTCCGTTGCAGTTTGCCAGTTTAGCGAAACTGAGTTTTGCATTACATTTGCGGTGAAAAAGGTTAGTTCGACTGGAATAGGTGGAATAACACTAAGCGTGGCTTGTTTTAAAACTATTTCACGATCAGGATCGAATGTGACTGTTAGCGGCTGGCGATTGAAATTAAAAATATAAACTTGTTCATTCACATCATTCATTACTCTTATAAGTGTGTCAATTCCAGTGGAAAAATGTATTTTAATTTCGATGGGCATTTTATGAAATACAGTATTTGATTGGGTTTGCTTCGCTTGAAATCCCACCTCCCATGCATTTGCACCGGTTGATTGTATCCAATATCCATTTGCGTAGATAGGATGATTCGGTTCAAAAATCCACTCGTCAAAAAACCAGCTTAAATCTTCGCCATAAGCAGCGCTCATATTTTCCTGAAGATCAGAAGTAACGGCGCTGTGATATTTTAAATTTGGGTCAGTTGCATAATTCATAATTCCTTCGAAGAATTTATCATCACCCATAACGTATCTTAACTGATGAAGAACGCAAGCGCCTTTAACATAAGTGATCGCATAATTAAAAAGTATATCATTGGATGGGGTATTTATTGCCCAATCAGGTTCCGAGATTGCCCATCCGGGATTAGCAGATAAATAGTAGTCAGCATCACCGTTTATAGTATTTTTATATGAAGAGTAACCGGAAGTATGTTCTATCCAAAGTGCTTCAGAATACGTGGCAAAGCCTTCGTTCAACCAGATATCTGCCCAAGTTGCACAGGTGATCATATCGCCAAACCACTGATGTGCGTACTCGTGAGAGATCAATCCTTCGCTCCAGCAGCCCGGGCAAAGGCTCGTTAGAGTTTGGTTTTCCATGCCCCCCCAAGGGAATGAACTATTCAGAGTTGCGAAGCCGTTTTTTTCAAAAGGATGTTCACCAAATAAGGTTGAATATTGATCTGTCATTTCAAGTGTAGCTTCTTCCATTTGTATTACGGAGCTATGGTTTTCCCCCTGGTTCCAGTAGAACCTTAGCGGAATGCTGTCGTTCGGGTTAGATAATTTATGCCAGTAAACTATATCTAAATTATAATTTACTTTTCCACTAATGACAAATAAATAAGTTGCGATGTTATCTCTGCTTACCCAGTTGTAATAAATTGTATCGGCAGTTTTGATTGAATCTTCAAGTCTGCCATTTGAACCAAGTTTTACGGTTGCAGGAACTCTAACAGTTAAATCAAGTGTAGCTTTGTCGGAAGGTTTATCCCAGCATGGGAACCACTTGCGCGCGCCTTCGGGTTCGCAGTCGGTGAAGAAAAATCCACTGCTGACATATACCACGTTATCGGCTACATTCTTGTGCTGATAATAAATTTTCACATCTGCTGTTTCGCTAACATTGTAAGTCCGGTCAAGCGTGATTGTTAAAATGTTATTTACGTGAGTGAAAGAAACCCCTGCCATGTCAACTGAATCAATTTGCAATGAGGTATTAACCGCATTCAATTTGATTGAGTTGAGTGTTGAGTCAACTTCAAATGTTAAGATTTCGTATCCCTTAAAAGATTTAGGATAAGGGCTTAAAAAATTATTGTAGATATCAAGGTTTAACTCGTAATTAATTGCATTGGTCCGAATGAATAATATTTGCTTCAATATTTCCGGGCTGCACTCCATTTTGTGAATGAATTTTATTTTGGTAGCAATATTGAGAGCCGCTGTTTGTTTGTATTTGAGATAAAATATTTGTTTGGACAGCAGCTGAAATGAGAAGAAACAAAAGTAAGAATTTTTTCATATTGATCTCCCTGAAATTTAATTAGTCATCCTGCGCAAAATAGAAAGAGGACATCTTTTAAATGAATTCAGAGATTGAATATCAAAAAGAAAAAATAATTTTTTACGGAATTCATTTTGAAAATGAAGATGTCAGATATTCACATTTATTCTTTTGCGTATCATTATTTAATTATTAAAAACGTTGACCAAACTTAGAACTGTTTTCCGTCATTATAAAATAGAGACCCAGAAGATATAATTCCTATTCATCAATAGAGACTTCAAAGTTTACGATTTCATATCCTTTAATTGTCTCATAAGCGGCAAATATAATCCCGACCAATACTGATAACATACCAATCAGGAAAAAAATTGTAACAAAGTAATTTAGCTCCCAGAGAGTTGAACAAAAATGCAAGCCCGATGAAAAGCGATGTAAGTACAAAAAGAGCAACAGCAATTGTATAGCTTAATACTGCATTGCGAACAAGTTTAACTCTGTAAACCAAACTTGTGATTTGTTTAGAAATACTTTCGAGTCTAATGTTTTCCGGGTAAGCAAGATTTTCGTCACTATATTTATGGATGGTGCGCCTGCGTTCTTCGTTAAGCAGGCGAATTCTGTTTACAACGAGTGAGTATTTATTATTCATGCCAAGCAAAAGCAAGCCGCAAGCGGATATCATTATTCCGGGGGCAAGCATTGATTGAATAACTTCAACTACCGAAATTGAAATGTTCATTTTAATAATTATTTTTTTATTTGATTCAAAGATAATGAATGCTTTGATTTTAGATCAATGATTTACGAAAGTAGATTAAGACAGATGCAAGTGGAAAATTTATTTTGCCGTTTGACGACTGATAAAATTTTCAATTACTACATCAACAATTTGGAAGGTATTAATTTCAAAAGACTAGATTTAAAGAATGAAAGATAAAATAAATGAACTCTGAAGCGATGATTCGATTCAAAATTATTTAAAATTTCAAGAAGATTATCATCTGCGGTCCGTTTTACAAAATCAACAAAAACAAAATCAGGATTAGTTTTTTCTATAAAGTCAACAGCGACATTTCCATTCCTGCAAGTAAACACCCTCCAATTCAAAAAACTTTCGGGCAAACCTGCAGGTCAAATTATTGCATTCCCTATCACTTATAATGATTAATTTTTTCATTTGCTGAAATAGTTAGAGCAGAGCCGTTAAATAATTTTCACACATTAATTAAAAATAACTGTCGCAAGAAAGTTATGAAATGAAAAGTTAAAACAGAAAAATTTCCGGGTTTAAATTTCACTTCTCTTAATAAAATCTAATATCACTTGGTCCTTGATTTTAATAATTCATCAGTTGATCAGTAAAATAAATTTTACCATCGTGCAGCATTGCAACTTTATCGGCAATATTTTTACGCTGTACATATCGTGAGTAACAACTACCGAGGTCACTTTTATTTTCCCGCTTAATTCTTTTATAAGTGCATCAATCGAATCAGACATAATTGGGTCGAGTCCCGTTGTTGGTTCATCGTAAAGAATGTAATCGGGATTTGTGATAAGTGCGCGTGCAAGCCCCACCCTTTTTTTCATTCCGCCGGAAAGTTCTGCCGGTTTAATTTTCCCACATTCGTTAGCCCGACTAACTCAAGTTTTTCGCGGACAGCTTTTAGAATTTCAGATTTAGTAAAACCATTCTTCGACTCGACTAACGGCAGCCCTACATTTTCTTCAATAGTCATTGAATCAAAAAGCGCTGCCCCCTGAAAAAGAAAACCAAATTTTTTGCTAATCTCATAAAGTCTTTTCTGATCGAGGGTCATTTATAATTTCCCCTTCAACTTTTACATAACCGTCATCAGGCTGAGCAAGCCGACAATGTGTTTAATCAAGACACTTTTTCCGCA
>JADJEI010000008.1 GCA_016709155.1 Ignavibacteriales bacterium
AAGATACTCAAACAAGGAAAATGATTTTGTACAATAAAAATACCCTATGGCTAAATATTTGGAGGAAGATTGAGATTTGATATTTTTGATTAATTTAGAATTAAACTTTGTAAACAATTGCATTTTTAAAATAAGTATATGGCACAGTATATTAACGTAGTTCCGGAAGTACTTAAATCAATAAGACTATCTATTGGAATGGATCTCGCCAAGATTTCAAAAAAGACTAAAATTCCACTTGATGATTTAAAAAGCTTTGAGTCAACGACAGGGAAAAAACCTTCACTTAGTGAGCTAAGTTTACTTGCAAAAGCTTATAACAAACCATTAGCTGCATTACTCCTTTATAAACCAATCAAAAAGCCATTACAAAAAGATAGAAAGAACTGTTAACTCAGAACAGGTTGGGATCTTTGACTTGAAAACTAAAGGTTGTTAAACGTACAAGAGCACTCTCACAGACTCTTTACTTCAACTAAAAGAGAACTGGGAATGAAAATTGTAAGGTTTTCGGATGATGCAGGCCTAAATGATGATCCTGTAAAAGCAGCAAATCATTTCAGAAAAAAATGGGAACTGGATGAAATAAAGGAATTACCCAATAATGATGCTGCTTTAGAAGGATTAATAGAAAAAGTTGAAGATCTCAGTATTGCTGTTTTCCAATTACCACTTACAAAAGATAACCTAAGAGGATTCTCAATTATTGATGAAGAGATTCCAATAATTGTAATTAAAAGAGGTGGAGACCCAGCTACAGCAAAAATCTTCACACTATTTCACGAAGTTGGACACCTCCTATTAAATGAGGCTGGTATTTGTGATGTAGGTTTCGGTAATCAACAAAAAATTGAGAAGTGGTGTAATGCTTTTGCATCCGAAATCCTCGTTCCCAAAAAATGAATTATTACGAAATGTTATTGTTAAAAAATATATAAGTGTTGGTAATAAAGAATGGTTAAGTAAAGATTTAGTTGAAATTGAGGGAAGAAGAGTTTTATGTAAAAACTGTACTATGAAGACAAATTGAATTCGTGGAATAAACCACCCTTTGGTAGGGCTAAAGAACCGGAGGGAAGAAATATTCCTAAAGAAATAGTAAAAGAAAGAGGTAGAACATTTATAAGTTTAGCATTTGATGCTTATAAACAGAATAGAATTAATATCAAGGAATTATCTGATTACCTTGGTGCTAAACTGAATTACATACCTAAAATCCGCGAACATTTGTATGGCTAATGAATGAGCACAGACTTATTTAATCAAAATATTTACGTTATTGATACAAGCTCACTCATAAACCTTCAGGAAAAATTCGATTATAACAATCCAGTATTCAAAGCTATTTGGGAAGAAATTGAAGAATTAATTCTTATTGATAATTTATTGACAATAGATTTTGTTGAAAAAGAAATTATTGATGATTATCTGGGTAAAAAGGATTTTTTAATAAAATGGATGAAGCGATTTAAGCGGAGAAGAAAATTTGTTAAAAAATCTGATGAGTCAGTAATTAATGAGGCAATACCGATTATTAATAGTGAATTTAATACCGGCTTTTTTAAGAAAGAAAAAATTGAAAAAGGGAAAGATGAAGCCGACCCTTATCTTATAGCTTTCTGTAAATTAAATGGTTACATACTTATTTCTGATGAAAAGAAATTTGTATCAAATAAGATTCCAGAAGTGGCAAAGAAAAATGGAGTAAGATGTATTAATCTTTATGAATTTTTTGAAGAACGTGGTTTGAAGATGGTAAGAAAAAATAGCAGTTAGATTAAGTTATTAATTAGATTTCTACGCGGAAAAATTGAAATTCATAAAAAGAATATTTGGAAGAATAAAAAATGCATTATCTCGTAACAAAGAAATCTTAAACAATTATAAAGTTGGATTCTATGTTCCCGCAAAGTTCCAACAAACATCATTCTTAAAACCTATGATTGGGCAATTGAGCAAAGAGATAAAGGGTGTGCATTCGTTCTGGTTTTCATTCAAAAATAGAAAAAGATGTATTTGATATTTTAGTAAAGGCAGTCAACCAATTATTTTGGTACTTGCAGAGGATTATTCAAACGATGGGATAAAGGAATAATGAACTTTATCATTGAAAACCGCTTGTTAGTCGTCGGTCAATTTGCCGATAAAGTAAAAGACCAACTAATGAAACAGGAAAAAAAGAAATAATTTTATCATAGAAATTTCGAGACCAAAATATTCTTGGCTATGCAACAAAGGGTGGTAATGTAAGTCAATTAGAAATATGTTTCCAAATAAAATAATTTCATAAATTATTTATAACATATTTAGTCAATCCTTAAAAACCCCGAACAGATAAGGAAGGGATGAAAAAGATAGGGAAATCACAGATCAGTTTATTCTTTTTATAAAAGACACACTGGATCAGAAGCATCCATTATTCATATTGGAAGAAGAGCTGGAGCAGAACCAGTGAATCGGCATCTGAAGTCAGATCATAGGATGAAAAAGAAACTTTTACAAAGGGTTAGTTGGTGACTCTATAAATGTAATGCTATCTTCAAGCATATAATTTCAAAAGGATGATGAGAAAATGGAGATCATCTTTTTATTATTTTTTTATCGTCAGATTAGTTTACTATTATTTCTTTGCTATAGGCAAAGCTAGGCTATTTTCAAGAAAGTTATTTACTCACCAAAAGAAATTTGGGTTTTTAAGGGTTGACATAATAGAATTGAGACAGTGATAATTCTCCAGTTGATGTTTCTCTAAGCACTGCTTTTAATCGAACTATAATAGAATTGAAAACCAGTTGGCATTTTGCAGTTTCAAGGTCTGGTTAATAAAAACAAAAGCAAACAGCGACACTTTATGGGCAAAAACATTCGGAGGTGTAAATGATGATTATGGCTGGTCTGTAAACAAAAAACAACTGATAGTGGATTTGTAATTGGTGCTGAGAAAGATGCTGCATCTCAAAAACCTGATGTCTTGATTGTGAAAAGTAGATAAATCCTGGCAAAAGATTTGGCAGAAATTATGTGGCTCGACGTTGAAAGAAGGAGTATATTCTTTAGACAGACAAATTAGCGACTCTGGAGAAACTTACCTTGTTAGTGCCTATTGACTATGATCGGGAAACTTATTAAATTACTTTCAACAAAAGTGTACTGCCCTTTTCTTAATACTTTCTGAACTAAATTGAGTGGTTTCTGTATGCGGATTATGTTTTTAAAATTGTTAAGCAATAGTAAAATATTACTATCATAAAACGAATATCAGAGGTTTTTTTCAGCTTAATAAAAGGAGACCGTTATGAAGTTACTGTCATTTGTTCTGGTGATAACACTTTATTCCCTGCCGGGCTATTCCCAATGGGATAAGGTGGGACCTTTCGGAGGATATATTCAGGATTTAGTGACTGACAATCAGGGACGGGTACTTGCCTCAACGCCTTTTGGAGGAATCTTCAGAACCTCTGACGGCGGAAAAAACTGGGAACAAGTTTTCGGCGACTATCTAAATACTGATGTACGTTCGCTCGCGGTTAATCCGGACGGCGATATTTTCGCCGGCACAGATGCTTCCGGTTTATATCGTTCTACTGATGATGGAATAACCTGGGAATTACCTACTAATATTTTTTCTTCATCAACGCTGATTGATATTTATATTCAAACGGATGGTGATTTATACGTCGCATCATTTGACGGCATATTTAAATCCACCGATAATGGAAAGACATTTTCAAATGCAGCCAATGGAATTCCCACGAACGACATCTTTACGCTGGGAGAGTTTGGTGGTTATCTTTTTGCCGGTACTTATTTCGAGGGAATCTACCGTTCTTCAGATGAAGGTCTGAGCTGGGAACCGGCAAATAACGGATTAATTTTACCGGACTAATAGTAACTTCATTCGGTTACTTAACCAGTACAGATAAATCTGTATCCTCCGGTTATGCAGTTGCGGGAGATAAATTATATCGCACATACGATTCCGGGGATATTTGGGAATCGCTTCCTGCATCACAATTAAATTTCACTGATATACATGTAAAATCTGCAGATGTTGTGCTTGCTTCATCATATAACGGAACGATTATTCGTTCGGATGATGGCGGGAATAATTTTATAGATGTTTTTTCTACAGACGCACCTATTTCTACCCTAACAGAAGATGGTGAAGGCAATACGTTTGCAGGGACCTATGGTCCTGGCACTTATGTTTCACAAAACACTCTCGACTGGGTTCTTGAAGTAAATGTTATGACAAACACTTTTACAACATCTTTCGGAAGCAAAACGGAAGGAAGCGTAGTAAATATCTACACATCTGGCAGACATGGAATACTCGGGAAAACTTCAGACTTCGGTCAAACCTGGCAAGATATTTCGGGAGACCTGCCGTATGGATGGAACAATTTAATAGATGCAAACCCGGTTGACGGGAATCTCTACGTTTCGACAACCAATGGTGGGTTCCGTTCAATTGATGAGGGTCTTCATTGGGAAAATATTGGAATAGCGTTTACAAGCATTGCATTTAATTCTACAGGCGACACATTTCTTGGTAATGGTGCTTATGTTTATAAAGCTGACTTCGGCTCACTAACATTCGATGCACATTATGTTGCCCCAATAAATTATATAAACGAAATTGTGGTTGATGATAATGATGATATTTACCTTTCCACAACAGAGCCCATTTCGGGAATCGGGTTCGGGGTTTATTATTCCAATGATGGTGCTGAAACTTTTAATCCGATAAACACAGGTTTAACAGACCTAAACGTTGTTGCTCTCAAAAATGTAGATATATCCGGATTTGAAATTTTTGATTGTGTAAAAATGCTAGTGGCAGTTGCTCAATCGGGCAGTTACTATGTGAAGGATAATAACAACGTATGGAGCGAATTTTCAGTTGGTCTCGGATTGGGATATGTTTTTACAGACATTGCCAGTCTGAACACCGGCACAAATTTGTTAATAGATGTTGTAAGTGAAACCGGCTTTCACAGGTTAGATAATAACAATTGCAGCTTCTCCTTTAACAGTGCTCTTTTTAATATTGAATTAACAACAGCCTTTTATTGGCTGCAAATTAGTGGTTCAGGAACAGGTTACTATGGTACGAATGGCAGCGGGGTTGTTAAGCAGGCACTTGTAACATCTATTGAAAATCAAGTAACTGAGCTGCCACAACAATTCAGATTGGAACAGAACTATCCCAATCCATTTAATCCGGAAACAGTAATTAATTACGAGTTGCCGGTAAATGGAAAAGTTATATTAAAGGTCTATGATCTTCTTGGTAGAGAAGTAGCTGAATTAGTGAATGAAGAAAAATCACCAGGTAGATATGCCATAAAATTTTCCGCCAGCAGCAGAGGAAGTAATCTTTCGAGCGGAGTTTATTATTATCAATTGAGAGCCGGAACGTTTATTGGTACAAAGAAGTTTGTGATACTCAAATAAATATTTTAAGAGCATCTCTAAAAGCCTTAATTTGCGTTCTTCAAGAATCTGGTTTGGCGGCATATACTCGTATTCCGTTGCTTAAAAACTAGTTATTAGTGGAACACTTAAATCTGATGAAAAATGTGAATTGGAAAATAATATAAATCCAATTTAGGCTATTCATCCAAATAAGGTAAATTAAATGCAGTATAGAATTAATAACTACGATGTTACATCAATTATATGCAATTATTCTTAACAATTTAACAAATGGAGAAACAGTTATGAAAACCATAACGATGCTGTTACTAATTAATATATGTGCAGCTTTTATTCTTTAAAAATCGATGCAAAAACATATAAGGAAGGAATTATGCAGATTGCCGATTCCTTAGAAGTATGGTCTAAATATGATTTCGTTCCCGGTGATAAAATAATTTTTCTTGATAATCTTGAATATGAAAAGCATGGTGAATTTCCTTCTAAATGGGATCTCGTATATGGAAATGTAGAGAATGCAAAGCTCGGTGAAAACAATGTAATTGCCTTCATGAAAAATAAATCTGAAATTTCACCGTTAATGAAAACTGCAGAGTATCTGCCGGAAGTTTTTACAATAGAATTTGATATCTATTATCATAACAAAGGAAACGAAGCATATTATCTCAATCTTAAAAATCTAAATGTTATAGACATTAGAGCAAGCAAAGTTTCGCTCGGCAAATTTGAAGGTGTGCCGGATATAAGTTCATCTGGTGAAGGATGGCATCATATCGCTTTATCATTTAATAAAAGAGCATTAAAAGTTTATTTTGATCAGACGAGAGTTTTAAACATTCCTAATTTAGAAAAGAAACCGACCTCATTTACTATCTCAGCCCTTAGCCACGGCGTCGCTAAAGGGATTCCTTCAATGATAAAAAATATAAGAGTTGCGGAGGGGGGTGTCGAACTGTATGATAAGCTGATTACTGATGGGCGAATTGTTACGAGAGGAATTCATTTTGATGTTGGCAAGGCAACTATAAAACCCGAATCAATGGGAGTAATAAATGAAATTGTCATGCTGATGAAAGAACACCCGGAAATAAATTTTAACATTGAAGGACATACAGATAGCGATGGTGATGACATTTTTAATCAAACACTATCCGAGAACAGGGCGAAAGCAGTTAAAGATGTTTTGGTTAGTCTTGGAATTGATTCAGCAAGGCTTAACACAAAGGGATATGGCGAAAGCATACCTCTTAATAATAATTTAACCCCCGAAGATAAAGCAAACAACCGGAGGGTTGAGTTTGTTAAAATTTAATCGGTTACTTTTATAACATTAAACAGAGGTACAATTTGAACATATATCTTACAGAATTGTGATGAATAGTCAGTCTAAAATCTTAAAGAGCATTATGTATAAATCTACTGCATACTGCTTTGCATTTTTTGTTGACATATCTATAATTAGATCAGTTATTTTATCTCAGCGATAGTATCACTCTGAAATAAACCAATAAGGAGCAAACATGAAAAAAATAATAGTACTTTTAGCAGCATTTATATTTGCTATAAATACTTTCGGGCAGGTGGTTGAAGAATGGGTTAGCCGTTTCAATGGAGTAAGTAATGCAGTAGATGAGCCAACGGCCATGGCTGTTGATGACTCAGGGAACGTGTACATAACAGGGAGATCAACAGGTGTGGGTTCAATTGTCAATCCATGGGATATAGTTACAATTAAATATGATTCAAATGGTGTGGAAATATGGACTGCGACTTTCGGTAATGACAATAACCAAGAAGAGGCAAATGATATTAAAGTTGACAATGAGGGGAATGTTTATATAACAGGTTACAGTGTTAATGATCAACTAAATACAGATCTTCTAACAATCAAATATGATTCAAATGGTGATACTGTTTGGGTAAGAAAAAATAAGGGCCCTGCAAATGAAGGTGGTGTTGCAACAGCTATTGCAATTGATACAATTTCAGGAAGAGTATTTGTCACGGGTTCAAGTGGATTTAATAATGACTATACAACTATTGCTTATGAACCGAATGGTGCACAGTTATGGGTCTCAAGTTATGACGGACCAGGAAACAGTATTGATATTGCTTATGCAATTGTTTATCACTCAGGTGCAGTATTAGTCACAGGAAGCAGCAGAACAACAACAATGTCTCAAAGCGACGATTATCTTACAATCAAATTATCTGCGGCAACCGGTGATACCATTTGGACAAGAAGATACGATGGTTCTGGATTTTGATGAACCACAATCAATCGCCATTGACCAGGCAGGTAATGTCTACATAACAGGTTTTGGTAGCAGCAGCCCGTTTACAACTGATAGAGATTATTTAACAATAAAATATAGCACAGACGGTGATGAATTATGGGTTGCAAATTACAACAACGGAAGTACTGATGAAGCGAGTTCAGTTGCTGTTGATAACTCCGGTAATGTTTATGTAACAGGGGTAAGTGGTGGATTTGGGAATGATTATGCAACAATAAAATATAATTTATCCGGAGTGGAGCAGTGGGTAAAACGATACCATGGCGGCGTACCCTTTAGCTCTAATTTCGATGCGGCAAGTGCATTAACTGTTGATGAAAATTCAAATGTCTATGTTACAGGTTCGAGTGTGGTGGGATTAAGCACCAACGATGCTGATTTTTTTACAATTAAATATAGTAGTGATGGCGACTCATTGTGGACTGCAAGATACAATGGACCCGGTAATGGGGGTGATGGAGGGATAGATATTGTATCGGATAATTTTGGGAATATATATGTAATTGGAACTAGTATAGGTATTGGAACTGCATCGGATTATACTCTAATAAAATATAAGCAAACTCCTGTCAGCGGGCTTGATGCTAAAACCGGAAACATTCTGATAGGGTATAATCTATCAAACAATTATCCAAATCCGTTTAATCCAACAACAAAAATAAAATACACAATTCCTTCAAACGTCAAAAGTCAAACGTCAAATGTGAGTTTGAAAGTTTATGATATACTTGGAAATAAAGTTGCTGAGCTTGTGAACGAAAACAAACCTGCAGGTGAATATGAAATTTTATTTGATGCATCCGAATTGCCAAGCGGGATATATCTCTACCAGTTGCGAGCTGGAGATTTTGTCGTATCGAAAAAAATGACGTTAATCAAATAGCTTAACTTTAATAAAATTCATCTTTAACATTTAATAATATAATAAAAATATATTGTGAGGATGCAGAATGAAAACCAAATCAATTTCATTATTTTTTATTTTTCTTTTGAGTTTACCAAGTTCTCTCCTTTGGAGCCAGAATTTTCAGCTGGAATGAGAATTCCCAGATAGGCTTAGATACGTGGGCAATATAGATGGCGATGGTATCGGGAAATTTGCGTTTGAAGATGAGGACAGCCTGAGAACAACTTTTTTATGACGGCAAATCTCATAATATAAAATGGACTATTGATGGTCGGGATTTTCAATCTGAGTTGTACTATGCTGAAAGGGCCAGCGCTGTACCTAAATAGTCCTCCCTTAAAAAGCGGAATAAGTTGTTAAAGTAGAAAAAACAAATAAAAAAAGTGAAAAAGATTTGGTTTAAAACACAAGATTTAAATAATTTAGATTAAAAACCTTGCAAATTATTACGATAAAAAAGACAGAAAAGAAATCACAGATCAGTATGTTCTTCTCATTGAAGGATACCTTGGATCAGAAGCATCCGTTATTCATATTGGAAGAAAAAATTAACTGGCAGCAGTTAGAAGATGCTTTCAGTCCTCTTTATTGTTCAGATAATGGACGACCGGCTCTGCCAATACGATTGATGGTGGGGTTATTGATATTAAAACATCTTCGTAATATTTCAGATGAAAGTGTGGCAGTTACTACTTAAGCTGAAAGAAACTTTTCAATTAAATCGATTTAGTCATTATAAAATATAATATCCCCGTGGGATAGCACATCTCTTCGGGAATGATTTATAAATTGCTGAATTGTTTAATTGCTGAATTGCCGGGTTTAATTTTTCATTTTTCATTATTCATTTTTAATTGCCTTCGTGTTTAATATTTTCTTTTACTAAAAGATTATCATTTGCATATCTGCCCTCGATTAAATTTAAAAAAAATAAAATTGCTTAATGAAATTTAAATTGCCCAAACTTTTGGGGTAAATTATCCTAGAACCTCTTTTGATGCTTTAAGCAGATTTAAGTTTGCGTTACCAAATCCTACTGAGCAAAAAAGTATTGGTAATGTATTATTCAAGTTAGAGGATAAAATAATCACTCATAATTGCTATAGAAATCAATTGAGAGATATATTTAGTTCTATGCTTAATCAACTTATGACAGGTCAAATCCGGGTTATAGATATTGAATTCAAAGAAGTTGAGAAAGTACGCTAAAAATAAAGCATTTCTGGCTCATAAATAGCCATAATTTGCTTTGTGGCTCACATATAGCTACATTTGAGCCGCAAATATATTTGTGATTCATAAGTGAGCTAAAAAAAATGAAACCTTATAAACCTGAAAATCTTCCACTGCAGAATTTGGAATGGCAGCATCTGATCAGTTTAATAAGCGAAGCAAACAGGAAGTTAGCCCGCTACGATGGAATTCTGCAGACAATGCCAAATCCGTTATTGCTCCTTTCACCTCTCACAACACAAGAAGCAGTTCTCTCATCGCGTATTGAAGGGACACAAGCTACATTAGAAGAAGTCCTGAAATTTGAAGCTGATCCAAAAGCAGAAACAAAAAAGTATGATGACATTCAGGAAGTGATCAATTACAGAAAGGCAACTGCCGTAACCGTGGAAGAAATGAAAAAAAGACCGATCAGCCTTAACCTGATAAAAAATATGCATTCGGTTTTGCTGCAAAGTGTTAGAGGTGAAAACAAAGCACGCGGTGAATTCAGAAAAATTCAAAACTGGATTGGTAAACCGGGAAGCACAATTGAAGAAGCAAGTTTTGTTCCTCCAGATCCAAATGAGTTGATGAAAGGATTGGATAATTTTGAGAAATATATTCACTATGAGGAAAAAGACAGACTAGTTCAACTTGCAATTATTCACGCTCAGTTTGAAATATTACATCCATTCCTTGACGGCAACGGAAGGATTGGGAGGATTTTAATTCCGCTATTCTTTTTTGAGAAAAAAATACTCAACACACCGATGTTTTATATAAGTGCTTTCTTCGATTCCAACAGGGACGAATATTATGATAAACTAAAAGCTGTAACTGATAATAAGAATTGGGAAGGATGGATAAAGTTTTTCCTGAAAGGTGTTATTCACCAATCGGAGAAAAACATTGATAAAGCAAAATCAATCTTGCAGTTATATAATAAGATGAAAGAAAAAATGATAAGTGTAACGCATTCACAGTATTCAATAAAGGTACTGGACAACTTATTTAATATGCCTGTTTTTTCATCAACTGACTTTATTAAGAATTCAAATATTCCGAAAGCAAGCGCTAAGAGAATTTTAAACCGGCTTGAAGAAGCTGGAACAATTAAGATTCTTACTCAGGGGAGTGGAAGGAAGCCTACACTTTACATTTTCCGTCAACTAATTGAGATAGCTAATGAGTAAATTATTTGCAGAGAGATAGGATAAATGCAATGGGAGCTGTTCGTCAAATGATGGATTATGATTTTTTATGATTGATAAATTGCTGAATTGCTAAATTGTTTAATTGCCGGGTTTAATTTTTAATTTTTCATTATTCATTTTTAATTGCCTTCGTGTTTAATATTTTCTTTTACTAAAAGATTATCTTTTGCATATTTGCCCTCGATTAAATTCAAAAAAAAATAAATAACTGCTTAATGAAATTTAAACCGCCCAAACTTCACAACCAGATAATCGCTGCGCTGATTCTTGGGGCTGTGTTCGGTTCGATATTTAATATTAAAAAGGATGTGCTTGTTATTGAGTACATAAAAGATAAAAAAACCGTCACTGAAAAAATTGAGAGGTGGCAGAATTTTATTTTGGTGAATCCCGCCGAATCGGATTCTCTCTTTTTTGATTCTAAGCAGCAGCTTTTGATTATAAATTCTTTAAGTAAAATTTCAGAATCAAATCAACAATCAGAAGCAATTGTTTCATCCTTTATCGCTGATCAGAAATTAATTCCTTCAAAGCATTTTTATAATATTACTTCTATCAGTAAAGAAACGACGATTCCATCAGACATCAAATGGATTGGTGATATTTTTATCCGTCTCTTAAATATGATAGCTGTTCCGCTTGTGCTGGCTTCGCTTGTTGTGGGTGCAGCAAGTCTTGGAGATATAAAAAAGTTTGCACGAATCGGCGGAAAAACAATTTCACTATATATTTTTACCACCGCCCTTGCAATTTCTATCGGATTGATTTTAGCAAATGTCATTCAACCCGGTACGCGAATGCCTGCTGAGACGAAAACATCTTTGCTTTCTGTTTATGGGCAAGAAGCTCAAAGTAAAATGAATCTTCAAGGGAATTTCAGTTTAATAGATCAGGTTGTTAATCTCGTTCCGAAAAACCCAATTACTGCATTAGCAAACAGTGAAATGATTCAGATAGTTTTCTTTGCTGTTTTTCTCGGTTTGGTTTTAAGTCTGATCAGTAAAGAAAAATCAGAGCCTGTCATAAAATTTTTTGATGGACTCAGTGAATCAATGATCAAAATGGTTGACATCATTATGCTGATTGCACCGCTTGGAGTTTTCGCTTTAATCTCTGCAACAATCAGCGAGTTTGGTTTTGATATACTGCAAACTTTATTCTGGTATGCTGTAACTGTTTTGCTTGGATTGTTAATTCAGACATTCGGTGTTTATGCTTTGTTCATAAAGTTTTTCAGCAAGTTTAACGTGAGTACATTTTTTAAGGGGATCAGAAGAGTTCAAACGATTGGGTTCAGCACTAGTTCATCTGCGGCAACTTTGCCTGTAAACATTGAGTGCTGCCATGAAAATTTGGGGATATCCAAATCAATAACAAGTTTCGTTTTGCCTCTTGGTGCTACAATTAATATGGACGGCACTGCTCTTTATCAGGGGGTGGCGGCAGTATTTATTGCACAGGTTTTTGGAATTGATCTGAGTTTAACTCAACAGCTCGCTATTGTATTTACCGCAACACTTGCATCAATCGGAACCGCACCTGTGCCGGGAGTAGGAATTATTATGTTAATCATTATTTTAAAGGCAGTTGGAATTCCAGAAGAAGGAATTGCTTTGATAATTGGAATTGACAGAATACTTGATATGTGCCGCACGGTAACTAATGTAACTGGCGATGCGATGGTGGCAGCAGTAATTGCTACTTCGGAAAAAGAAGAAATAAAGGTTGATTTGAGTGAAGCTTAAAAATTTAGGATGGTTGATTGGACGTTTTAGCAGATAACTTATCCCAAACCTTCTCCACGTAAGCGGGATCTTCGACTTACAGAGAGAGGGACTTTAAATATGAAATTAGAATTGATCTTTTAAATCCAAATAAAGGAGTTAGTTGATGAGTGAAAATAACAATCGAGAGCAATGGGGTAGCAGGATAGGTCTTATTTTAGCTGTTGCAGGAAATGCTATCGGGCTGGGAAATTTTTTACGGTTTCCGGTTCAAGCGGCACAAAACGGCGGCGGCGCTTTTATGATTCCATATTTTATTTTCTTTTTGATACTCGGAATTCCATTAATGTGGATTGAGTGGGGAATAGGAAGACACGGCGGAAGGTTTAATCATGGCAGCGCTCCCGGAATGTTTGATGTTCTCTGGAAAAATAAAGCTGCAAAATATTTTGGTGCTGTTGGTTTGTTCATCTCACTTGTCATAATGATTTATTATACTTATATCGAATCGTGGACGCTTGGTTTCAGTTTCTTCTCAATCACAAAATTATACTTTGATGAAACAAGTTTCGATACAATGAAAAACTTTTTGTACAGTTATCAAGGCAGGGAGGCGGGGACACATTTCGATTCTCTTCTGCCGGCATACATATTTATGCTAATAACTTTTGCTGTCAATTTCTGGATTTTATTTAAAGGAATTTCTGCAGGAATAGAAAAGCTTGCGAAGATTGCAATGCCGCTGCTTTTTGTATTTGGAATAATTTTAGTGGTAAGAGTTTTAACATTAGGCGCTCCTGACCCAACCCACCCTGAAAATTCAGTAATTAATGGTCTGGCATTCATCTGGAATCCTGATTTATCTAAGCTTGGAAATCCATCAGTTTGGATTGCCGCAGCCGGTCAAATCTTTTTTACTCTATCAGTTGGAATGGGAACGATTCACGCTTACGCAAGTTATTTAAAACCAAAAGATGATATTGTTCTCTCAGGATTGTCAACATCAGCGACAAACGAATTTGCAGAAGTTATTCTTGGCGGATCAATTGCAATTCCTGCGGCAGTTGCATTTTTTGGATTGACGATGACGACTCAAATTGCAGCCGGTGGTTCATTCGATCTAGGCTTTGTTTCGATGCCATTAATATTCAGGCAAATTCCATTTGGTGAATTTTTCGGTTTTCTATGGTTTTTGCTTTTATTCTTTGCAGGAATTACATCTTCAGTTGCAATGGGTCAGCCCGTGATTGCATTTCTCGAAGATGAGTTTAAAATCTCGCGCAAGAAAGCAACTGCAATATTGGCTGTTGTGGTTTTAGTCTCTGTTCAATTTGTAATATTCTTTTTGAAATTTGGATTTCTGGATGAGATGGATTATTGGGCAGGAACTTTCGGATTAGTATTGTTTGCTTTCGTGGAGACAGTTTTGTTTATGTGGGTCTTTGGAGCAGATAAAGCCTGGAAAGAAATGAATGAAGGGGGAGATATTGGTATTCCAAGAATATTTTACCCAATTATGAAATACGTAACTCCAACAGTACTATTTGTAATCATGATCTGGTGGTTTGTTCAGGACGCATTTCCTATTCTATTATTATCTAATTCAAATCCCGAGCAAGTCCCTTATATTTGGGGCGCAAGAATTTTAATGATTTTACTTTATGCAGGATTATTTTATTTGATCAAAAAGCCTGGAGTAAAAGCAACAGATAATTAATGCTAAAGTATAATTCTTAAAAAAATAATTTAAAGCACGAAGCAATATTTAGCGTGCTAATAAAATCGAAAAGATTTAATGGACATAAATTCGAATAAAGAATCTTTCTCTGATTCTTTTAAAGAAATAATAAAAGCGATGGGGTTAGTGTTTGGTGACATCGGAACAAGCCCCATTTACACATTGAGTGTCATCTTTGTATTTACGATGCCTACTCAAGAAAATATGATGGGCATACTATCATTAATATTCTGGTCACTTATCATTTTAGTCACAATTGAATATTCGTGGCTGGCAATGAGTTTAAGTTCCAAAGGTGAGGGTGGAATAATCGTACTTAAAGAAATATTAAATTCTAAAATAAAAAAAGGCAGAAATGTTGTATTTATAACTTTGCTTGGTTATGTCGGCGTTTCACTTATTATGGGGGATGGAGTAATCACACCTGCAATAAGTATTCTTTCCGCTGTTGAGGGTCTCGGATTGATTCCGGGCCTTGGTCATATTCAAACAGATACAGTAGTTATTATAACCCTTGCGATTACAATATTGCTTTTTTCGTTTCAATTTAAAGGGATAGATAAAGTTGCATCCCTTTTCGGTCCGATAATGATTATCTGGTTTGTTGCATTATTCCTTAGCGGATTATTTTCAATAGCAAATTCGCCAGAAATCTTTCTTGCTGTCAGCCCGCTCTATGCAATTAATTTTATGCTTCATAACGGTATTGCAGGAATTTTTGTTTTAAGTGAAGTAATACTTTGTGCAACAGGGGGAGAAGCGCTTTATACAGACATGGGTCATCTCGGAAGCAAACCGATAAGACAAGCGTGGATGTTTGTGTTAATTGCATTAGTCGTGAATTATTTTGGACAGGGTGCTTTGTTTTGAATGGAGGTAAAAGCGATCAAGTACTTTTTGAAATGGTAAAACACACGAGCCATTTATTGTATGTTCCATTTTTAATTCTGACGCTGCTTGCCGCTATAATTGCGTCACAAGCCATGATAAGTGCTGTGATGTCTCTTGTTTATCAAGGAATTACCACACGCATTATTCCGTTAATGAAAATAAAATATACCTCGACTAAAATAAAATCTCAGATTTACATCGGAGCAGTGAATTGGGGATTGTTAATCGCTGTAATATTTATGGTTCTATTTTTTAGAAAATCAGAGAATCTGGCAGCGGCGTATGGAATGGCAGTAACTGCAACTATGACTATCAGTTCGTATTTTATGATAAGAATTTTCTTTCATGATAAAAAATTTATTAAATACTCAATTGCGATTGGAGTGTTTCTTGTTGATTTACTTTTCCTCACCGCTGTACTGACTAAAATTCCACACGGCGCTCTCTGGTCTTTAATAATTGCTTCGATTCCATTGTTCATCATTACACTATGGACTAATGGAAACAAAGCGATGTACAAAGCATTTCGCTCACTATCATTTGACACCTTTGTTTTTAGTTACGAACAAATTTATGGATTGAAAAACAACATACGCGGTACAGCGTTATTCTTCACAAAAACTTTGGAGCATATTCCACCTTACATTGTGCATTGTATGATTCGCGGAAATATTATCTACGAAAAAAAAAAGTACTTGTTTCTATTGCGACTTCCGAACACCCATTTGGAATAAGTGTGGAGAAAAAGAATCTATTGCTTCAGGAATGGATGGATTATTAATCAGTGCCGGTTACCTTGAAGTCTTAGATATACCAAAAATATTAAAGGAAAATGAAATCGGTGAAAAATTAATATTCTATGGTGTGGAAGACATTGAAACAAAGAAAATTTATTATAAGATTTTTGCATTCATCAAAAAGATTACTCCGCCGTTCGTGAAATTTTATAAGTTGCCTTATAATAAGATTCACGGCGTTGTAACGAAACTTGAAATATAAACTCATTTACATAATTAAATTTTTTAACAAATAAATACAATCAATGAATAAAACATTTTTTATAACATTATTCGCTCTCTTTTTTTTTAATTCCTTTGCAGCCGCTCAAAACATTAATGATGATACTTTGTTTGTTGCATTTTGGAATCTTCAAAATTTATTTGACACCGAAGATGACCCGCTAACAAAAGATGAGGAGTTTCTTCCTCCGCTGAAAAAGAATGGACGCAAGAGAGACTTGACAAAAAGTTTTACAATCTAAGCCGCGTAATTCGTTTAATGAATAATGGAAATGGTCCCGATATCCTTGGCGTTTGTGAAGTTGAACATAAAGCATTATTAGATTCAATGGTTAATAAGTTTCTGCACGACCTGGAGTATGATGTTGCTTATATGGAATCCCCCGACGAACGAGGAATTGATAACGGGTTGATATACAAAAAAAATATTTTCGAATTAGTAAATGTTTCTGCTGATTCGGTTTTTCTTTCTGCTCAGGATAAAACAAGATTATTACTTAAAGTTGTACTAAAAGCCAATGATGAATTGCTAAATATTTTTGTAAATCATTTTCCATCACGGGGCGGTGGTGAATTTGAATCTCAACCAAAACGAATTAAAGCTGCTGAAGTTTTAAAAAAGAATGTTGATAATATTTTAAAACAGCGACCGACTGGCTAACATAATTGTAATTGGAGATTTTAATGACGAGCCTAACAACAAATCAATTGCAGAAGTTTTATCAGCAGAGAAATATTTTTGTGATTCAACAAGCTATTCAAATTCACTGCTGCTAAATTTATCTTATGAAAAATTTAATCAAGGTATTGGCTCTTACCGATATAAAGATGACTGGAATATGATTGATCAGATTATTGTATCAAGAAATTTAATTGATGGAAAAGTTATTAATTACGTTTGCGGATCGTTTTGAGTATTTTAAAACCTTTCTTGCTGCAAACACACACTGGAACATTTGAAGGAACTGCTTTTCCAACTTACGGAGGCAACCGTTATCTTGGCGGCTTCACTGACCATTATCCTGTAATATCTAAATTTATAATCAAGAAAACATAAATATGAAAAAAATACTTTTAATATTTGGAGCCGAAGGCGCTTTGGGAAAAGGTGTCAGCGGTAGTCTAATTAAAAAGATTACGACAAGATTTATTTATTTGATTTCAAAAAGACTTCAACGTTTTCTAATAATAAAATTGAATTCAGAATTATTTCGGATTTGTCTATCGAACAGAATGCAGCATCGGCTTTCGAAGGGATTCAGCCTGATAAAAATTCTTTATTTTTTCTTTTCAGTACAATTGGCGGATTTACAGGAGGAAAAAATCTTTGGGAAACCTCGAGCGAGGAATGGCAAAAAATGATGAACATGAATTTAATTGCCAATTTCAATCTTGCAAAATATTTTTCTTTATTGGTTAAAAAAATCTGCAGGCGGTTCAATTTGTTTTACATCTGCTTTTACGGGGCTAACTGCAGAAACTAAAAAATCAATTTATGGAGTTT
>JADJEI010000009.1 GCA_016709155.1 Ignavibacteriales bacterium
ATGCCTGAATTTGATTCAATGAGTGAAAAAGAATTAGATGAGTATATTGACAGTAGAAGATAAGGCACATTTAGCCAAAGCGATTTATGCGAGGGAGCAAAGAAAGAGGGTCAACCCGCTTATTTACTTCAATCCACAGGATTATCAATTAAATTTCCATTTATCAAAGAAGAAAAATAAAGGCGTGTTCGGTGGGAATAGAAGCGGCAAAACAATCAATGGCGCAAAATTAGTTATACAGGCTTGCATAGATAATCCTGGATTTGATTGCTGGGGTGCAACGTGGGCGGATATGTTAGTGCCGATTTTAGAAAAGGCTTATTGGGATTTATTACCTAAAGATGGGACGGTTAAATATGTGCGCTGGACTGAACAAAGAGGATTCGCAAATAAAATAATAATCTTTAGGAACGGTTCAAAGATAAGATTTAAAACTTACGATCAAGGCAGGGAGTCATTTCAGGGAGCAAAAAAAGACATAATCCATTTAGACGAAGAACCACCGGAGGACATAACTAACGAATGCAAAGCAAGGTTAATTGACACAGCCGGAACTCTGTTAAGAACAATGACACCACTTGACGGGATTACTTATACTTATGATGAGATGGTTGTTAATGACAAAAAAGACGATGAAATAGAATATTGGTTTTGGGATAGCTCACAGAATAAATACATAGATCAAATAACATTAGATAGAACAATCGGGAGTTACGCAGCCAAAGAAGCGGAAGTAAGAAAGACGGGGCACTTTATAAACTTGACCTCCGGCGCGGCTTATTATCCATTCAATGATGAGAATATTATAGACAAATTCGATTATATGAATTATAGACCGCTGGAAATTAGTTGCGATTTTAACGTAGATTTAATGAGCTGGCATATAGGACAAGAAAGAGAGGGCAAAGATTATACTTTTTCTTTTGTCGAGTTAGAAGGGCAGGCAAACACTGATTTACTTTGCCAAATGCTTAAAAACAAATATGATAACCATCAAGGCGGATGGATATTCTATGGCGATATTTCAGGATCACAAAGACGACCGGAATCAAGCAGGACCAACTGGGCAATAATTAAAGAACACTTTCCAAGTGCGCAAATTTATTATCAGAATATCCCGAACATAAAAGACAGAGTTGATGCAACAAACGCAAGAATTAAAAACAGTAAGAATGAAATGTTTTATTTTATAACAAAAGACTGTAAAAGACTAATAAAAGATTACAGACAAGTAACTTGGGAAATGCTAATCAACAAACAAAAAGCTGGCAAATTAACTCACGCCTCCGATGGAGAAACTTACAAGATGTTTTGGAAGTATGATTTAAGAGGCAAGGCAAAAACCAAACAATACAACTTACAATAATTATGAAAACATTATTATTCTTTCTGTTTTCTGTTTTGATATGGCACAAAACCCCGATAAGAGTGCCAGTTTCCACTTGACTACTTACACAATAACAGGCAGCGCAGATTATACGGAAGGCGCAGGCTTGGGATATTATGAATATCAGCCTAAACTTAATTTTAAGTTTGAGGTTAAATATCCGATTAGTGATTTTACTATTTCCGCATTTTACCAGACTCAGGTGATTAAAACAGATTTCACTACTAAGTATTATTTTTATAATAATAAAAGTAGCTAAAACGGTTCAATGCAGACTTACGGAACAACAATAAGCTATTATCTAAAGTAATGGACATAATAGAATTATTCTTAGCAGACCTTGACAAATTAAGCCTCGAATATATTTTGAGGATGCAGCAAGTCTTTGCTTCCGGCGCAAGCGATGTTGAACTTGCGATATTGATAAGTGAGACCAACTTCTTCCAAGAGTTCATAGGCGCAGAGTTTGACGGAAGGATAAACAAATTTCTTGACGAGTATGACGATCAAGTAGCTTTGTTGATTAAGCAAGCTCAAGAAAAGGGATTGGACAATATCAACAAAGTCAACCTTGCAAACTTGGAAACATTAAAAGAATTAGATTTAGCTAAGATATTAAGACGGGCAGAAGATTTTGATGGTGAAGTCAGGGCTGAATTATTGAGGCAGGTTATAACAGGCAAAAGCTCAAAACAAATCACTGATTCTGTTTTGCCGAACATCCAAAGCGAAATGAAGTTTGCTCCGAGTTGGTTCGCTTCTGCTCTTAATACATCATATCAAAACTATAACGCAACAGCGACGGAGACTTTATTTGAAGATGAGCCAGACGCTAAGTTTTACTTTGATGAACCAAATGATGCAAGAGTGAGACCAGCTTGCAGGTATGCTTTAGAATTATTTAAGACTAAATACAAAGACGGCTTAACGGTAAAAGAAATAAACGCTGGGGCAATACCTTACATAAACGCAAAAGGAGTTATTGACACGACACAAAAATATGACTTTGTAAGTAGAGGCGGGTTTAACTGCCGCCACCAGTGGAAATTAAAACTATGATGAAAGCAGAAGACATAGTAAAGTTACCTCCTAAGCTGTTTAAGTTCTTAGCGAATGGACACGAGACAAAATAAAAGAAGATGCTTTGCAAGGCATATTCCAAAACAATGTCCAAAATTCGCAACTAAGTGAGAAATATAAAAGGCAGAAGGGGAACTTTATGAAACGGTTCACGAAGGGCGGGAAAGCAAAAGACTTTGACCCATCGCAGGATTTCAGAGGTAAAAGACTTTACGGAAAGAAAACTAAAACCAACAAAGGTAGCAACATTAGCAGCTTAAAAGGCATATCAATAAAATCAAATGAAACAAGATTTTCCAATATGTACTTAACAGGTCAGACATTGACTCAATTACACAAAGCATTATTAGTACAGGTGGGGCTAATACTGGGTTTATATTATCATTCAATCCAAGAGACACAGGTAAAATTTTAGGCAATAGAGACAAATATGGCAGAGACTTAGTGAACATCAGAGAAAAGAACCTTGAGTTTATACAAGCCGAAATAGAGAAAGAGTTAGACCACAGCATAGACAAGTTCACAAAAGAAAGTTTAACAATTAATATTTAACTTGACAATGAATTTATATTTAATTACTTTTGCACATAAATGTTAGAAGCATTATTGAAACTTCTGATAACATTAAAATTCTCCCCTCCTTCGGGATTCGGGGAAACAGTAATTAAATGGAATAACAATAAAATAGTTTCCGTTTCAATAAAGAATGATATTTTAATAAAATAGTTTAATACATAAACGTACTTAAAACATAAGGCGTTATTCATCTTAATCGGTGGATAACGCTTTTTTATTTATAGGCAAAAGATGAAGAAAATAATATTGTTAGTTGGGTTGTTTGTTTCGGTTTCTTTGGCACAGAACCTAACTTATGAAACGGTTACAGTGGATTCAGCCGATTCTACAATAACGATTGATTTAGGGGTGGACTACAACGCAGTTAGTGCTGATTATGCAGGAGGCAACGAGTTCAGAGTGATCGGACTTTTATTCTCCGGTACTTGGACTAATACGTCTTTAACCGTTAAAGCTAACATTGATGGCGTGGAGCTTACCCACTACACAGTTAAAGACAGAGACGGCACAGCCTTAACAATAACTATGGCGACAAATGTTTGGGTTTATCTCAAGCCAACAGAATTCGCAGGTATGAGGTATATTGAGTTAAGCTCAACAACTCCCGAAGGTGATACAAGAACTTTATACTTAATTAAACGCCAATATTAATGCGTGATTTAGACTTAGCCTATAAAGGCTGGCTTTACGAGCAGAATAAATTAAGAATAAAAGAGCAGGAAAAACAGTATGCTTATTATTCAGGTAATGAGAATAAAATATTAAAATATTTAGATGATGCTTTAAGTTTGAACTATCCATCTGACCATATCGCTGAAATGCAAAAATACTATTTGCCATTGACTAAGAAAATAATTAATCAAATGGCAGTGGTTTATAAAGAACCGGCGAAGAGGTCTTTTGAAGAGGAAGTGATAACAGAAGAATATGGTTTAATGTTACCGGATAACATAAACACGATTGATAAAAGAGCACATAGATTCAGCAAACTTTCAAATGTATCTTTAACTTTTGTGGGGATAGACAAAAAGCAAAAGAAAATTAAATACTGGGTTGAACCCACGTATAAATATACGGTTGAAGTTGACGAAGATATGGAACTTACAAGAGTGACCTATCCAAAATACTATACTGATGACAAAGGCGAAGATCAACTTTATACAGTGGTATGGACTGACAAAGACCATTACTTACTTGATGAGTTTGGCAATGACAAAGCGATAAAAGACAATAAGAAAATGCTAAATCCTTATGGAGTCATTCCATTTGCAGATTTAATTATTGACCAAGGTGAAGGCTACTGGGGTGAAGGACAAAACGATATTATAAATGTCAATGAAAAAGTTAATGTACTCCTGACGAAACTTATCACAAACGATTTAATATTAGGTACTGAAGGGACTGACGTAGCAATCAATCTTGAACTAAATAAAAAAGGCAGTGTAGAAAACCAAATAAGGAAACTCAAACGTGGGGTGAAATATCCAATCGTTGTAGAGAATGCAAGGTCTGACGGTGGTCTGTTAGCGCCTTCACTTACTAATGTTGCGCACGATCTACACATTACCGAAATAATGGATTTCATAGAGACAGAAGTAAACCATATTTCAACACTCAAAGGATTAAGAGCGGGTGATATTCTTTCAGCGGTTAAAGACACTTCTGATTATCAAAAGATAATGGATTCTTTAACGCAAATGGAAATGCGCAGAGACGATTATGACCCCTGCCGAACCTATGAGAAGAAAAGATTTGAGATCACTAAAACGGTGTGGAACACTCACGCCCAAGAATTAGGCGCTAAAGAGTTTGATAACAAAGATTTTAGTTTGATAATTGACTTTGCTGAGATAGAAGTCCATAAAACAATTCAAGACGAACAACTTGAAAACGAATTTGGGTTGAAGTATAATCTTTCAACTCCGGTAGATTGGTTAAGGAAGAAAAACCCGGACTTAACAAAGGAAGATGCTGAAAAACAGATTGAAGAAAATAAGTCATACAATTCACAGTTTAGTCAAAAACCAATGTCGAAATTAGAAGAACTTTTGAACAAAAATAAAACAGGAGTGGAAACTCCTGACGCAAATAAAATAATCTCGGAGAAGATAAAATGAAAATCTATGGAAATAGATTCTTTGAAGCACCAGAGGTAGGTGGTGGAAGCCCCGCTCCGGTTGTGGACACTGAAACACAGGCAAAATTAGCACGCCTCGAACATCTTGAAGCAGAAAACAAGGATTTGATTTCTCAAAGAGACAAATTGAAAGACGCTAAACGCAAAGAAGCCGAAGACAAATTAAAAGCTGACGGAGAATTACAAAAACTTCTTGATGCTAAAGAAGCTGAACTTTCAGGGTTAAAGCAAAAGGCGGATGCTTTCGAGGCTTTAAGGAACTCTGAAATAGAAGATGCTAAAAAGTCTCTCGGTGATAAATGGAATGACGATTATTCGTTATTACCTTTACCAACTTTGCGAAAAACAGTTCAGTTACTGAACACTAAACCAATAGTGCCCGGAGGCGATAACGGCAGAGCAGATGACCCGCCGAAGATCGCTTTAACAGAGGCACAAAAAAAAGAAGCATACGAAAAGTTTCCCAATGCTACTAAAGAAAAAGCAGAGGAAGCTTGGTTCGATGTATTAAAATCACTCGGAAAAATAAAATAAGGAAAAGAGAAATGTCAAGTTTAAAATATGGCTGTCTTGATCCCTGTCCTAAAACCAAAGAATATCCGGTAGCGGCTTCACAGTATTTCCAGCACAATGGATTTACACCCGTTTACTTAGATTCAAGCGGTCATTTGACAGGAGCTTTAACAGCTACAACTACTTTGTGGGGTGTTGCTATAATCCCAAAGGCAGGGGTAATGCAACAAACACAAGTGACGATTACTGGCTTTCAAGTGCGACAGCAGGAGAAGATAAACTCCCTGTTGTGTTAGCGAAAGACGGTTACCAATTTTTAGCACCCGGAATAATCACCAGTTACCGCTGCAATGTTAGGCGGAGCTTGGGATATAATCGGCGTAAATAGTGCATCAACTCACTATGTAGATTTAGACACGTCTTCAACAGACGTAGTAATAGCAGTTGATCTGGGAACAAATGTTAAAGCCGATGCAGTTGCAACGGATGTAGTAGTAATCATTAACCCAGCTAAAATTCAAGCTGACTAAGGAGAATAACAATGCCAGGATTTAGGAATCAATTCACAGAACTAATGCAGAAAAATCTGTATAAATGGTTTTTTGAATCATACGATAAATTTGAGCCGGTTTACCCAAAAATCTTTCAAGTTGAGCCAATGTCGGGCGCTTTTGAAATGATGACAGTTGGAGTTGGACTCGGTGATTTGTCGGAAAGAAATGAAGGAGATGACATCGTAAGTGATAACATCTTAGAGGCTCAATCGGTAGTTATTAAAGCAAGAACCTTTTCAAGTTCTTTCTCAATGAGTATGGAAGCCGTTGAAGATGCAGACCCTTCTAAATTAGACAATTTGATGAGAGCTACTGCCGCAGGGTGGGGCGAAAGAGTAATATCCACTAAGGAAAAATTTGCAGCTAAGATGTTCAATTACGGCGGATATACTTCCGGTCACGAGGTTTTCAATAACTCTTTGACTGGGGTAACTCCTGTTGTGGATGCAAGCGGAGATTTCATCTATACAGGTAAACCGTTCTTTGCTTTATCGGGTAATAACCACACTGCAAAAGACGGATCAACTTATTACAATTCATTAGGCGCTTTACCTTTGTCAAGTGCGAACCTTCAAACTGCTTACTCACTAATGACAGTCACAAATAACAGAGACGAGCGGGGTGGAATAGTAAGTTTGCAGCCTGACACGTTGTTGATACCCGGCGGGTTGCATTTCACAGCCAAGACACTACTCGAAAGTGAATTAGTGCCCGGAAGTGCTAACAATGACAAAAACGTTGTTAATGGTTTAATAACTCCGATTGAATGGGCTTATTTAACCGATGCAGATGGATGGTTCTTAGGTAAGAAACAAGCGGGCTTAAAGTTCTACGAAAGAAAAGCTCCTGTAATAGATTTCTACCAAAACGAAAGAAACAAAAAATACTACGCTACGATTGATGCAAGATTCGGAGCTGGTGTTTATAACTGGAGATATTGGTTAGCTTCTAATATTTCAACATCATAAGGACTGAAATGGCAAAAAGTAAATTCTTAAAAACTGTTAAAGAGGTTCTTAAAGATGAACCTAAAAAAGTCGAGCCTGACATTATACCAGACCCGATTAAAAGAGAAGAACCTAAAATCGAAGTAGAGACTAAAGAACCGAACCGATAAAAGATAAAGAACCTGAAGAAATGACGGTAATAGGGATTGCTTCAGCCGAAAATTTACAAAAGGGTGGATGGACGTTAATCGACGCCCATCTTACTCCTAAAGGAAAAGAATATAAATTTAGAAAGGTAAAGTAATGAGTTTAACAAACTTCCCCAATGGGGTGTCAAGTTTCGGGGTGCCTGCTAATGCAGGGCTGCCGATGACTTTCGGAACATATTATTTCGTTGACGCTGATGTTGGCTCGGATTTGAACGATGGCTTATCAATGGACACTCCATTCGCTACTATTGACAAAGCAGTTGATTCAGTCACAACGAATAAAGACGATGTGATTGTATTAGGCACTAATAGCTCTCACCAGCTAACAGAAATGCTGACAATATCTAAAAGCAGAGTTCATTTTGTCGGTGATCCATTCGGAAGAATGTACGGTCAACGAGCTAAAGTAAATTATGCAGACGGTATTGCAACAGCAGACAAATTCGCTGTAAAAAATACAGGAGTTGGCAATACTTTCACAGGTATTAAATTCCTCAACGCTAACACTGATGCACAGGTAGTAGCAACTTTCGGCGAAGGTGGAGAATACACAGTTTTCAGAAATTGTGAGTTTTACAATTCCTGCGAACTTACATCTAACACTGAAGCAGAAATGGTGTTAAACGGTGATTCAGCGCAATTCTTGCTGATGTTGAAAGAGTTATGGAATTTCACGACTGTCAATTTATAGCTAACGTTTTAGGAGCGGTTCCTGCAGTTGCTATTGACGTTGCTACTCTAACAGTCGGGCAGATCATACTTACTGGTGACACTGCTGCATTTGAATGTACTAAGATTGCAACAGCGACAGGAGTTATAAGCGGCTTAACCGTTAAGACAGCAAGCACGACCATTGGTATTCAGGCATCTTAATGAGACAAGTCTTTGACAAAATAAAGGCTGAATGCGCTGTTTGCGGAACTCCGTTAAACGGTGTTAATCTTTTAAGGAGGGGTGATAAATTCTATTGCCCCTCTGATTTTGAAAAGACAAGTCCGGCTGAACTAAATGAGAACAAAAGGATAAAAGAAGACGATGAGTTTTGGCGTGGAGTTTTAGGAGTTGACGAGAACAATGTAACTCGTGACTATGATTTCGCAGATTGGGATTTAACAAACGTTACCGCTTCGGATAACGTTTGGGTGTCAAGTGCAGACGGTAAAATGAGCAAAGAGATTTTAGAATTTGGAGAAAGTTATAGAATCAGGACTACTTCTTCATCTTCAGCCGGAAGTTCGATAATCTACGACTCATTAGATGCGACACATCAATTAGGTGCAGATAGTTTCGAGTTAGAGTTCACAGCTTTAAGTAACTACATAGAATTTAGAAATTCAGCGGCAACTAACACAGTCACTTTTTTAGAGATAAGAAAAATATGATTGAATCTTTTTTAACACACGAAATGATAATTTCAGGTGAACCGGCTTTAGATGATTACTTAAGATCGGATCAATTAGATTTCAGTTCTATTAAAGACGAATCGTTTAATGAAATGCTAAAAGACTTAATTGACCAAAACCTTGACATTAAGAAACTATGCAAGAGATTATCATTGCAAGCCTCTGTGACTAAGACGGCAGTTTACACCGGTGTTAAGAGTGATGAAGATTATGCCCAAAGATTGCGTTTAGTTATAGATGTTACAGCCATCACGGGTGCGCATTCATTCACATTACAAGGCACTGATGACGATGGAGTTAATTATTATGATGTATCAACCGGATTAACATTAAGCAAAAAAGGCGTGTACACTTATTTACTCTCTGGTATGTACAAAAAATACAGATTGAATCTTGTTGTAAGCGGAACTACAATCACTTACTCCAGCTATATGATAGAAGAACAATATACGATCCTTCATAGGCTGAAAACAAGAGCGGATATTTACCATTCATTAGTAGCGACTCAAGGTGATGTTTGGCAAGGCAAGTTTGAACAGTATCTGATGAAGTATGAAAAGTCATTAGCTGATACTAAATTCCATTACGATGAAGACGATTCCGGTGATATAAGTGAAGGTGAGGGCGAAAGCAATATCAATGAAAATGTGGTTTGGATATGAGCTGGGCAACTTACAAAGCTGCGATTGAAACCGTCTTAGACGGATATACTGAAATACCGGAGAATAATTTTCCTGATACATCTTCAATGGCACACAATCATAAGGCGTATTCATTGCAGCAAATAGGCGTTGGCACACCAATGCTTACTACTGATTCAGGATTCAGTTATAGTCATAAAGTAAGATTGAGGATCAAATACACTAACATTGATTCATCGGTAAGAGATGACAATGTGGATTTGTTCCTTTCATTGTTAGAAAGTTTGACGGGATTGGTACAATTTGATAATTTTATCTCTGATCCTACATTCGAAGATTTAGACAACAAGCATTCTCAAGGCATAGTAGAATTTTATTATGGATATGAAGGATGCTAACACAAACAATTTATTATTGGTATTACGATGGCAAAAAATACAAAGTTAGAATTAAATGTTCTTACAGTAAGTAAGGACGATTCTTTCAAAGATCATAAAGTTGTTACTGGTTTAGATGAAACCAGAGATAAAGAATTTAACGAAGGCAAGACTATCGAAGTCACTTTAGAAGAGTTCGAGAAAATTAAACATTACAGGTGGTTGAAATGGCAATAGCAATATTAGGCAAGAAATCAAGAATCGGAATATTAAAACAAACAGGTTGGGCTTCTCCACAGGCGGCGAATGCTAACTTCGTGACGATGAATTATGATGTCGGTTCTATCCCGGATCCGAAACCAATGATTGAGAATATTAACCAGACTTCACAGGCAGGGATTTACAAAGAAACAACAAGAATGAATTATGATTATGTCTCGGATTTGAAGTCAATCAACTTTTCGGGGTTAATTCATCAGAAGTTATTTGCGCCTCATCTTTTCGCTGCGATGCAGGCGGTAACAGAAGGAGCTACTACCCCCTATGATAAAGCATTTGTTATGCAACTTACCGCACCATTAGACTTTGCCGCTGATGCGGGATGTCTTCATACAGTAGCGTTTGACATTGGAGCATCAGCAGATGACGGAGTAATATTAGAGAATGCTGTCTTAGACACTTTATCAATAGACTTCGACTTGAATGCAAAAGGAATGGCGAGATACGGAAAAATGTCGGGCACTTGGGTTGGCAATGAAATGAACTTTGAGCAGACGTTAAACGGTTCTTGGGTTGCTATACCAACGATTGCTTACTATGCTAACACAGATACATTCACAGCCTCAACATTCACGATAAATGCTGTCAATTACGCCGCTGAATGTATTAGAAGTTTTGGAATAACAATCAATAACAATGTTTCAATACCTTGCCAGACTGCAGGCAAAGCTGCACAATATAGAATGAGCCCTATGGTTACTTACAGAATAGGTTTAGAATCTTATAACTTAACAACTGAAAAGATTCTACAATCCTATCAAAGAGGTGATGAGTATGTTGGTTTAACATTAGAAGCAGAAGCCACTAAAACATCCGGTAGTCCTATTTTACAAGTTAATATGACAGATACAGTGGATTGGGCTTATTGATGAATATACCTAAGAAGAAAATATTAGGTGATTGGGTCACAGTTGGTGAGAATAAATTCAAAATAGATTACCCAACAAGAGACCAAAAGAAAAAATTAAGTTTCATTCTTTTGTCTTTAGGTCTGACTGAAGATGAGAATAAATCCATTCAAGATAATGATATTGATTCTTTGAGTCCTTCGACACAAGCGAATGTCGTTTTAGCTAACAAAGACTATCAAGAAACTTATTTAAGATTCACGATCAAAGATTGGGACTTAAAATATGAAGATGGTGAAGAGTTCAAATGTGTTTTAAAGAATAATGAATTGAAGAAAAGGTCTGGACTGAATTCTGCAATGCAATGACTGCCGATGAATTGAATTTACTTTACAACGCAGTTTATAATGAAATACAATTTACTGAAACTGATAAAAAAAATAGTTTTTGCGGAATACTTAACTCACAAGGTAAACTCTATGGCAAGATAAGACCGTATCCTTTGGATGTTTACTACAAAAGAGAAACACATAAGATAAAGAATCAAGAGGGACTTTATGAGTTAATAGAAAAAGTTTTCATAGAGAAAAAAGAAATTAAAAAAGATGTTAAACTCGAACAGGTATTAGACTCAATGTTATTTTTTGATGAAATAGATACAGCGCAACTAACTGATGAAAGAACATCGGAGATAATTTCTATGTACGAGTATTATAAAGACGATCCCTCACGAGCTTTCCAAGACCCGCCCGATATTTGGTTTGAATCAGTAAACCTATTAAGAAAAACCGAACCGAGATTATTCTAATGCCAGATAAAAAAATAAATATATCTTTCACAGTAACGGGTGAAGAAGCAGCAAAAAAGTTAAAAGACTATGCCAAAAGCCTTGAGGATATTGGAGACAAATCTAAAAGAACTACTCCCTCAATAAAGGAGAATAATTTTGCTCTAATGAATACGAGCAGGATTGTCCAGGATTTACCATTCGGTTTTATGGGTATTGGTAACAACATTACTTTTATGGCTGAACAAATGTCAAGGGCTAAGGCAGAAGGGATAAGTTATACTGCACAATTAAAAGGGATGGCAAGTTCATTGATGGGCACAGGCGGATTGATGTTCGCAATTTCAGCGGTGACTTCTTTGCTTACTTATTTCTCTTTACAATCAAGAGGTGCATCAAAAGAATTAGATAATTTTACTCTTGCAAGTGTGACCGCAACAGAAAGCACTAAGGCGTGGAGCGATTCAATAAAGAAAATAACCAGCGAACTTTCTGCAATGACAGCCGGTGAAATTCTTAACTCGATAGCTTTAATGGAAAAAAATCTTAGCGATTTAGATTTAACTGCAGGGAAGTTATTAGGTAAAATGACTTTTGTAGAAAGTAAATATGGAATTTTAGGGGAATTATTTTTTGGTAGTGATTTAGATGATACAGTCAAGAAAATTATAGAAGCTCAAGCGTCTTTGAATGTTGCAACGAGTCTTGGTGAGAGTCGTGGGCGCATCCCAGAATTGCGGGGTAAAATCAAAACATTAGAAGATTTAAGAGACAAAATCCCAGAAGGAGTTAACGATTCTGTTTTCCAGTCTTATGCTGCGGGGATAAAAAAATATCAAGAAGAATTAGACGGACTTTTAGGTAAAGAAGTTAGGTAAACGCAAAAACATAAAACAGGAAGTAATTGAATTAAACAAAGAATTAGAAGAACGTCTTAAATTAGAAATCAAATTTGCTGAACAATTAGGGCAGTCTTTACTACCACACAAACAATCAGCGGGATTAGGTTCAGAAATGACTACGAGAGGATTACCGAGACGAGATTTAGGTTTCCTTGGTATTAGCGATCAGGAAATGAAAAGACAATTTGCAGAGTTTAACGTTATAGCAAATTCAGCCGCTCAAACAATGAGACAAGCCTTCAGTCAAGCTTGGCAGGATATATTTGGTGAAGCAAACTCTTTGTTAGAAATGTTCCTGCAAAATATAGCTTCGGGGCTTTTAAGTTTAGCTGCGGAAAGCGTAGCTACTTCAATATTCTCGTTCTTAACAGGTGGGTGTCAGGACTATTGTTGAAGCCTTCGACTGGCGGAGACAATATCATAAACCTTAAAATCGGTGATGACACTGTAGAGAAATTCGTGTTCAAAGGACTGCCCGGAGCTATGAATCGTGGAATAAGGACGAGGGCTTTCTAATGTTAAGTCTGAATATGTCAGCCGGAAATGATAATGATGTAATTTGGGTTTTCAGGGTGAATCTTGACAGCTCTATTATCTATTTAGCGACAACAGCAATTACTTTAGACGCTAATGATTATTTAGAAACGATTATCAAAAAAATACTCCGCAAAGCACTTCCAAGTCTGTTAATATTTTGCAAGGTGGGGGTGTTTCTTCAAGAGAAAATATGACAATAGCATTTGATAAATTCTCATCTATAAACCAAGAAGGTTTTTACCCATATACTTCAATGCCTTATTTAACTTCAAGGTTGATAGAGGTTGGGTTTGTTTGGAATAATGCAACAACAGAAGCAGAAATCACTTGGTATAATACTTTTTACGTTGACGGATATTCTTATGCTTTCAATCAAATTACTTTAGAACTAATCGAGTTTTCTGAAATAGAATCAGTTACATTACCATTCTACAAGGTGCAGAAAGATTATGACGATGGAATATCTTATACTTTAAATTCAGAATCTTATGGAGACCCTATTCCACTGCTTTATGGTGACTTCACTGAAACAAGTTTTGAGATTTCGACAGTAAGATTAGCCCCTACTGTTTTGATGAACAAAGACACATCTGCGTTCAAAGTTTCATCACATCCTTGCTACCAAGTTTGTTACGGTAATTATAAACACGATGCTACTGATAGAACTTACGCCTTCGTACCGATGGACAATTACACTTTAGTCACTTACTCTGCGAATACCGCTTATTACAATAGTGATAGAGGACATCTGATTATTCTCCTGGATACAGGTGACTTGGTCTATGGATATATGAAGGCTCAATTCATCGGCAGTGGTTCAAAGAGCACAGTGGTGGTCACTGATGCGATAGATCAATCTGCTTCGACTTATACGCAAATTGCTGGAGGCGGGAGTGAGATTGTCGCTTTACGATTAGGGCAACTAAGTTCTTCCCAAATCGGTGTGTTAAGTGCGACAGCAGATGATGTAAGACAGGTTTGGATGGTAGCTGCTGACGATGCAGGCTCAAGAGCGTTCACTACTTATTTCTTTAATCAGAACGGAGTCCAGGCGTTGATAGGCGGGGCAGAACAAACATCCGATGGACACGCAAGCTCAATCACGGGTGCTACATTGACCGAAGTGGTGTTAACTGGTTTCGCTGATCAAACCACAGCGACAACTCTATACCCTTCCTTACCCCATAGCATAGACGATTTAAGTTCTTACGAATATATTATAAGAAATGATGATGCAGATGTAGCTGATTCATTAAGAGTAGCTTATGGATATTTAGAATTATCTAATATTTTAGTCAGTGGGACAATCCCTGCTAAATACACAGGCTTCATTGCTGGAATCCATCAAGGGCGGGGAGGCTAAATGGGCGGGATATTCGATATGTTATGGTCGACTAACACCGGTAATGGGGGTGTGTCAACTGCCACTTTCCCTTTATTCAACCCAAGAATTGGTAATGTTAATCTTGCGACAGGAGTCTTAGCTTATGCAAACGGCAGAATGTATGAGGAATGGATTGATACAATTTCAAACTTCACAGCCGATGCAGGAACTGACATCCTAACTTTGGTCACATCTGCAAGCGCAACTCCGAACTATTCACCTGAATTAAATTTAATAGTTAGATTCACAACGACAACAACTTTGCCTGCAGGGTTGAGCACAGGCACGAATTATTATGTTATACCTGTTTCAGCGAGCACTTCAAAGGTAAGCACAAGCTATGATGGCGCAGCAGTCAATATAACAGATGCGGGCACAGGTACACATACAGTCGTCAGATATAATGCACTTACCTTGGCTGTAACTGGCAATGGCATTTCAAGGTCTGCTTATATTGCGGAATCTATTCTAAGAGATGAGATATTTGTGGAGAGACAATTAACCGTAACCACTAAAACGAGCACAACGGTATTAAGGGCTTCAGGATTAAAGAACTCAACAGATAATTATTATGTCGGTGCGATTTACCACAACATAGATACTGGTATAAGGAAAGTCATAGTAGCCTACACTGGTTCGACAAAAGAATTTACTATTTCAGGGGCAGATGCTTCGGTTGCAGTCACAGACAGAATATTCTTCACTAACATACAGGGTGATGCAAAAATCCACAAACAATCATTCCAATACACCGTAGAAAGTGGATATGCTGCTGTTTGTGCAAGATCAGTAAACGTCCAGATGAATGCTTACGACCTTCTAAGCAGTATATGTTATGAATCCTCCGGAGTGTTATCAACAACACAGGGGAAGTATAAATTCGTACCATTGGCAGATCCTTCTTCAGTAGCTACGTGGACAAATCCATTAAAAGACTTAGAAACAGGCGATTATTTAGTACAGGGGGATTAACCCCGCTGCAAAACGTTTGTACAGAATTTATTTTACATTACAAATTTAATTATGGTACTGGAGTCTATGACAAGACCGTATCTGTCTCGCCCACTGGCTACACTACAGGGTTCACTTTATCCGGCGAACAAACAAAATGTTTAGACGCTCAAAATAATTACAAGCTAAATAATAGATGGGAGTATTCTGCAAGCTGGGTTGGCACAGATTCAGACGCTGATGTTTTTTTAACGAAAATTGTAAACTGGCTTGCTAAGCAAAGGACTTGGATAAGATGGGGTGGTGATTTCGGGAACTATATTAAATATGAAATTGGAGATATTGTTTTATTAAATCTTTCAGGTTATATTCCAGATAGTTTGAATAACTCGGCAAAGTTTTTGATTTATAGTAAGGAAGTTTCCTTCGCAAAAGGAAGTCCTCAAGTAATATTTGAATTGATAGAGGTGGAATAATGATAATAAAAAGAGGTTCGGATTTCGTGATAATGTTTGAAGCGAGAAACGAATACGGCGGAATAATTGATTTAACAGGTGCTTCGATATACTTTACACTGAAAGCTGACCCCGATAGTACTTCAATTTTAATTACTAAAGAAAACACCGCAGGCGGTGGTTCAGATAGTGAGATTGAAGTAATAAGCGCAACAGACGGATTAGGGATGGTGAAGATTTTAAGGAATGACACTTTAACTTTAGCTAACAGAAATTACTACTATGATATTTTCATAGACTCAACTACTGATAGTGTAGTTATAAACAATGTTTTGAAGTTAGAGAAAACAGTAAAAGGTTCAGGCGGGACGGTTGTCCCTTCAGTCTTGGATGCAGGCAAGTCTATCTGGTTTAAGAATATTAACGGAACTTTATCAACTCTCATTGCTTCCGGCTGGACTTCAAATCCAACTGCGGCTTGGAGCGGAACAACATTAACAATAACGAGTTCAGGTTCAGAGTTCACAGATGCAATGATAACAGACTCAACCTTAACAGGTCAATTCGTTTTAACATCTCAAGCGGCAGGGTCAAGAGTATTAGACTTCAATACAACAACAGGCACTTATTATATTTATGTAACGGAGGTGACAGCGTGAAACTAATTTTCTTTTTAATTTTTTCTTGTTTTACCTTTGCTCAAGAGGTAAGATTTCAGAAAGATGCAGATACAACAAACATAAGGAATAAAGGATTAACAACTCCGGCTGAAATCATAGCTGGGAGAAAAAACGTTGATTCCTTATTTCTTAACTCAACACGATTCAAAGACAATGTTTCTTTGGATTCTACTTTAATATTAAAAAAGGGATTTAAAGATTACAACACTGATACGGTAATAGATTCTTTTAAGACTTCGGATAATATGGATTATCTGAATATTTATCTGACGACTAGTGATGACATTACGTTTTTTTTCAGCAACGGGAGATTCCTTAGAGTATTGGCACAAAGATTTACTATACAAATCGCCATTGAATCTTCCGTTAATCACGATTTCAGTAAACGTGAAATACGCACGATTACCACATCAGGCAAAGAGTTTTATGTTGACTTTGACAATGGGACTAACAACCAGGATTCCTTCCAAACATCAGGAGTTAAAGATTTATGGTATGCTTCGTATTTAGTTAATGCAGATAGTAACGGAACAAATTTAATCGAACACGGACAAATAGAAGATTCGTTGCTACTGACACGGCTTGGACTTTTGGAAGCAATTACAAGTGGTCAATGTCAACTTCGGTAATGACAGGATATTACCATCCTAATTCAACAAAGAGTATAAACCTTACTTCCAGTAATGCGGTAACGACTAAACCATTTTCAATTACGCAATACATCCCATTGGATTCAGGTAAATCATATACTTGGGAATACTTGTTAAAACAGACAGGAGTGTTGGCATTATCAAAAGTAAGTATAAGAGATTCAGCTTCTAATTTCACCTACTATGAAGATATTTTAGATCATACCACACCCTTTGACTGGACTAAGTTTGGTGGTGGTTTGGCAGATACGATTTCGACTACATTTGAAATCATAGCTTATAGAGAGGACAGGCACTTAGATTGGGGTGAAGTTGTAAATCATTGGACTGATGCAGGTAATCATACACTATCAGCAGAAGATGAAATATTATTATAAAGCAGATTGGAGCGGTAAGGTTGTTTCAACAGATGCGGGAGATTCAACAACTAATTATGTTTTACTGCAACAGGATTTTCTGAATTGAGAGCAGATACTACTTATACTTTAACCGGATATTTCTATAAAGATGAAAATGCTACGGCAATAGGTGATTCAGTAACAATGAAATTCGGAGAGTTTGACACTACTTTTGCTTTAACAGGATTATGGGTAGATAGGGTGATGACTTTTACAGCTTCGGCTTATACTTTCGCAAATGCAGAAATACAAATATGGGCTAATAAAGCGACTACATTTTACATTGATCATTTCTCTTTAGAGTATAACGGTGGAGACAGAACTGCGAAAGTAGTAGTACAAGGTAACGCTATCCAAGATCAAGGTAATCTTTACTTAGATAACTTCATAATTCAAGAATTAGTTGATACATCTTTGGGCTGGCTGCAAGGTGGAGATGCTATAATACTTTCAGGCGACTTTGCAGAAGATTCCTTAAACTTATCAGGCAAGTACGTGAAGGGGGAATCTTATTTACCAATTTCAATTACGTCAAAAGGCAGTGCAAGAATCTTGGGCAATTGGGCGGTAGATAACGGAATTAAATTAGACGATCATATTTACGGAATTGCAGTTAGTGACATTTACATTGAGAAATGTAATCGTTCAGCTTTAGTAATGACATCAGAGGACGGAGGATTGATTTACGGCAGGTTGTCAAGATTGAACGTAGATTCAACCGGAAGATGGAATAGAACTTTAGGGATAGCTTCACCGCCAAAAGTAACTGGTGCTTATATGGGAATTGATGTTAGGGGGCAGTATAGTTGGATTTCAAATTGTAAAATCACTAACGCTGGCAATGACATACTTTCTATTTACGGTACTCATCACTGGATAAGAAACGTTTATGGCACTGGAGGATATAACGCAGGTAACGGTGACGGATTCCAATTAAAAGCAAGTGGATATATGACAGTAGTTGATAATGAAATTTACTCTTTGAGATATTTAAAACTTTTAGCCGGAGAGGTAATACCAGATACTTTAGAAGGTGGAGTTTACGATAACAAGTCAGGGATATTGATAAACCAGCAAGGTGGTTTGGGCGCAGACTATAACGAAGTTTCATATAATAAAACTTATGGATTCTCAAATTCACTTGCGGGTAATGTAAGATATTCAAACATCCATCATAACTATCTGGTGAATCCAAAGTATAACATTCTTTCAGGTTCAATCGGAGGCGGTACTGGAATCTCGATGATAGGATGGGGATGTAATGTTTATAATAACATTTCAATAGGTGCGCCAATAGGCATTCAATTAGGCAAAGATTATGCTGATTCACTTGATGTATCAAACAACTCAATCATTAACTTTTCTACATTCGGCATACAAGTTAAAAAAGCAAGTGATACAAATGATAAAATAGAATGGTACAATAATTTACTTTATACTGATTATTTAGGAACTGAAATAGTTGATGTGCATAATTCTTAAGTGCCTACTATTTGGAATTATAATCTATACTATCACCTGAAAACACTTTTGACTTTCACGATCCAACTACATTATCAGCGGTACAGAATTTAGGATATGAAGCCAAATGGACTTAACTCAAATCCATTGTTAGAATATACTTTCAGATTAGGATATAATTCACCTGCAAAAGATGCGGGGGCAACAGGGCTAACTGAAACTGATTATTTCGATAATGGTATCAAAACATCTTCAGTGAATTTAGTCACAAATGGAACGTTCGATGATTCAACGGGTTGGGTTTTCAATAGCAGTAGTATTACAATTAGTGGAGGGCAGTTAAATATCGGCGGTGTTGGTTTTGGATATATCCAACAAGCTTACCCATTCGAGGTGGGGAAAGGATATTTAGTCAGTTTGGATGTAGCAGAGGAAGGGGACAGTGGCGCTACTGTTCTTTTTTATTTTTACAATACTATTGGGATACACGGAGAGCAAGGACAATTCAAGGTCACAGTGGGGCATAAAGAATTTATTATGTCAGCGATAAATAATAATATATTAGGATTTCTTTTGGAGCACACTGAAATTATAAACGCATCAATAGACAATCTAACCATACAAGAACTTAAAAGAGATTTAGGAGCAACGGAAATCCAATGATGAAGAAAATATTTTTATTTAT
>JADJEI010000010.1 GCA_016709155.1 Ignavibacteriales bacterium
AGCAGCTAACAATTCACCATTTTTTTTTTGTTTGATAGAGAAAATTCTATCTCTCATTGATGATCCATACACATTTTCCCATTGAACTTCACCAAATTGATTAAATTTAACTATCATTCCGTCAGCTGTTTCTGGAAATGCGTTGGTTTCACCTGCAATAACAAAACCACCATCAAGAGCATTGTCTACAGACCACGCATAGTCTTTATTCACCCCTCCTAATGCCCTTGTCCAGAGCGTATCACCAATTGAATCAGTTCTTACAATATAGAAATCAAACTGACCAGCACCAAATGAATTGGTAGTTCCTGCAATTATAAAACCCCCATCGTCAGTTTTTTTTAGTGAGTAACCGTATTCATCACCATCTCCCCCATAAATTCTCGTCCATAAAGTATCGCCGTTTGAGTCTGTACGAAGCAGCCAAATGTCGTAATCTGTAAGTGGGATTGATTTTGTATAACCAACAATGGCAAATCCTCCGTCCCATAATTCTTCAACATCGTAAGCTACATCAATACTATCTCCGCCATATTGTTTTGTCCATAGTGTATCGGGCTCTTGAGCAAATAACAAATCAGACAAGATTATTAAAAAAGAATAATTGAAGCATTGTGAATATTCTTATACATTTCATTTTGTGTTACCCCCTAGTCTTCAACATAATCTAAATTGTGATCAATGCAAAACGGATCCTGCCATTCTGTCCCAATTTTCCAGGTGTTAGTCCCATATTTAACAGCAGTGGGAGCAGTATCATACTCTCCCACTGGACATAAATCGGGATTAAAATCTGGGTGACAAATCATTATGTTATTATTTATTAGTCCATTCGTACCCGTATCATAAAATTCAATTCTTAATGGTCGCCTAGTAGGATCTAAACTTACTATAGTACAATTCTGAACATCAGAATAAAACTCACTATTGGCGAAGTCATTACTTTGTGTTATTCCTATCCTTTTCCACCGGCTATGTAACTATTATAAGCCCTTAACCTTGGCTTCTCTACCGCCTCCGTCTATAAATCCTGCTTCTATTCCAGATTTCTTATCATCATTTACATTTATATAACAATTATTAACCGTCAATCTGCCAGCCTTGTATATTCGTAGTCCACTTTCCTGTTCATAATAAATATCAGGATTCCTGAATACGTGTATCCCATCTCCTTGATGTTCTGCACCTGGCAGGTCTATTCCTGTGGAGTCAATTGAAGAGGATTCAATCAGCACATTATATCCTGCAACCTGTACACCATCCCAGCCTGTTCTTTGTACCGTTGAGTTCATCAATGTACCGTAATCGCCAAACAATTTAATTCCCGCTGGAAATGGATTCGTCTGTATCGGCAGCGGACTTCCGTAAGGTGAGTTTCCCCAGGCTGCCCACCCGCAGCTATCTATGTAAATATTGTCACCGGTAAAATAATTTGAGTACGAGTCAGTCTTAATTCCGTAGGCACGGAACCTTCTTATCTGCAAATCTTTAATAACAGCAAAGTTTGTATTTACCAGTTCAAAACATCTCATACTCCTGTTTGAAGTATCCTCTTTATCTTCCGGCAGGATACCTTCAAAAATTGTATTGGCTTTGCTTTTACCTATGAAAGATATATTGACAAAATTTCTTACAACAAAGGAATCAATCAGATAAGTAGAATCGGTAAAATAGAAAGATGTGAAAGAAGCTAATCTATGCTTCAGATCCTCGATAGAATAAGCATTAGTCCAGCTTGAGCCGGAGTGGTCACCAGTGCCGTGAGGTGTCACATATTTAGCAATTGGTGGGGAGGGGGGTACACTGTTGTTATCTCCCAATAAATTGGAATTGGTGTTATTATAATTAGCAGCAATAAAACAATAAACTGCCGCAAATAATAGGACCGAACGAACAAGAACGATTTTCATCAGAACCTCCTGAAATAGTATTGAAAGAATCATTAATAAGTTATTTACCTCTCCTGATAAAATTTTCGAAAGCATATTACAAATACATAAAGAGAAAGTCAATCACACGAATGTGGTATTTACAAAGATGACATCCCGCCTAGCAGGATGTCATCTTATAAAGAAAGAAGGGATGATTATTTCAAAAGTATTCTTTGTGAGATTACTATTGTAATAATTACATTACTTTGTCAGCAGCATCTTCTTAGAAGTTGTAAAACTTCCTGCTTTTATCTGATATACATAAACTCCGCTTGCTAAAGATGAAGCATCAAATTCAACTTCAAACTTGCCGGCAGGTTTTACTTCGTTTACAAGAATTGCCACTTCCCTTCCGAGTATATCAATTACTTTTATTGTCACAAACTCTTTTTGCGGCAGCGAGTAAGAGATTACTGTACTCGGATTAAATGGATTCGGATAATTCTGCTCCAATGTAAATTCTGTAGGTGAATTTATTTCAACTTCAACTGTGTTTGAGTATTCAAAACTTCCATCAAAGTCAATTTGTTTTAATCTGTATTGATATATCCCTGATAAAAGGTTTTCATCAATAAAAGAATAACTCTTTCGTTCAGTGGTAGTTCCAAATCCGGGAATGAAAGCAATTTGATTCCAATCCTGATTGCTGACTGAAGACTGAGGACTGCCGACTTGTTTTCTTTCAATCTCAAACCCGCTGTTATTTGTCTCCGTTGCAGTTTGCCAGTTAAGCGAAACTTCGTTTTGCTGTGCTGTTGCTGTGAAGGCTGTTAACTCTATGGGGATGATGTCGGAGGCAAGTTTAACAAGATATACTTGAAAACGATAGCCATCACTAACTTCGTTAGCACTTTTATATCCTGCTATAATATAACCATTATCTTGGGTTTGCTTTACTGATAGGAATCCATCTGTTCCGTGCGTAAGCACAGGACCTTTTTTGCTGGATGCATTTTGGTTGAACAGTTTTTGCCACAAAATATTCCCACTACTATCAGTTCTTACAATAAAAGCCCTTGAAGCACAATCAAAACAACTTGATTGACCGACGACGATGTAGCCTCCATCAATGGTTTGCTGAACTGAACAGCCAATATCACCATCATTATCGTAGTCAAAGGTTTTTGACCATAATTCGTTGCCAAGCGAATCTGCTTTTATCAACCACAAATCCCATAATTCTCCGACCCTAATACTCCCGCATGCGATATATCCACCATCATTTGTCATTTCGACGGCATAAAAATAATCTTGAAAAGCATCTCCAAACATGCCCGACCAAAGAGAGTCTCCAGCAGAATTCAAATTCAATAACCACCCTGCTAAGTCACTACCTAGAATTTGAAATGTGCCGGCAATGATTAATTTGTGTCCAAAACTTTCAATAATTGAATAAGCTCTATCTGCAAGAATCGACCCATAAGTTCTATTCCACAATTGTTCACCAAATTGATCTATCTTTATGAACATTGCATTAGGAATTTCAGGGAATGCATTCGTTTCCCCAGCCAAAACAAATCCTCCATCATAAGTATTATCAACAGACCAAGCGTAATCGTTATTTACCCCCCCAAATGTTTTAGTCCAAAGGGTGTCACCAATGGAGTCAATCCTTATAACATAAAAATCAAACACACCTGCGCCGAAAGTGTTTGTTGTACCTGCAATGATAAATCCTCCATCATCAGTTTTTTTTAGTGAGTATCCATAATCATCCCCGTTCCCTCCATAGGTTCTTGTCCACAATGTATCTCCATCAGTGTTTAATCTTAAAACCAAACATCAAAATTTGTAAGCGGAATTGATTTAGTGTAACCAACTACTGCATAACCACCATCATTCAATTCTTCAATATCATAAGCTACATCATCACTATCTCCACCAAGTACTTCCGTCCATAAGGTTTGAGGTTCTTGAGAAAAGATAAGATCAGAAAATAAATAGATAAATGTTAAACAGATAACCAAACGATTTTTAAAATTTCTCATTTTTAATCCTCCTCTGAAGTACAGTTAGGGATTTGTTCACTGCAGAAAATCAATTGCCAATCGTCTCCTTTTTTCCATCTATTGTTTTCATATGTAACAGAATTTGGTATGGTGTTACACTCTCCTACCGGACAGTTTTTAGAATAATTGGCTTGGCATAGAAAGATATTGTTTTTTATTTTTCCTGGTGTCCCCGCATCCCAATTTTCAATTCTAAGTGGATACCTGTTCACCTCTAAATTAACAATCGTACTATTTTCAATTGTAGAATAAAAAGCACCTCCCACAGGATTTGCATTTTGTGTAACTCCGATACCTTTACCTCCGGTTATATAACTATCATAAACCTGTATCATTGGTTTCTCTGTTTCTTCTCCAAGATAGCCTGCCTCTATTCCCGACTTTTTTGCTTCAACAGTATCTATAACACAATCCCTAACAATTAATCTTCCGGCTTTCTTTAATATTACGTTGTCAACAGTAAATGTTATATCAGGATTATGAAAAACGTGGATCCCGTCTCCTGATGTATTGCGCCAGGATCGTCTTTTCCTGTCCAATAGATAGTACTTTGAGTCAACTAACACATAATACCCTCCAACCTGCATCCCATCCCAGCCTGAGTTCATTATTTGTGTCTGTCCTATATGCCCATTGTCTCCAAATAGTTTTACTGCGCACGGGGATAACATAACTTCTCCGATCTGTGATGTCCAGCCACAGCTATCAATGTAAAGATTATAACCAAGAAAGTTATTTGATGTAGAACCAACTCTTATTCCCCATCTTCGAAATCTTCTTATCTGCAAATTCTTGACAGTAATATTAGGTGAATTAAGAATATCAAAACACCAGAGGCTCCATTCAGAAATATTTTCAGCTTCTGAAACATCAATTCCTTCGAGAATGGTTTTGTCCGTGCCCTGCCCAATGAAAGAAATATTGGTAAACCCCTTAACCTTGAGCACATCTACCAAAAAGTAGAATCAGCAAGATAGAAGTCTGTGTTAGATGCTAATCTTCCTTTCATCTCCTGAAGGGGTAGGCATTACTCCAGCTTGAGCCGGAGTGGTCACCAGTGCCGTGAGGCGTCACATATTTAGCAATTGGTGGTGGTGGGTACACTGTTGTTATCTCCCAAAGAATTGGAGTTAGTGTTAATAGAGTCTGCAGCAATAAAACAAGCAATCACGGCCAAGAACAGAAACGAACGAATGAGCAGGTTTTCATAAGATCCTCCTTAAAATATTATTGAAAGAGTATTAAATAAATTATTTACCGCAACTGATACAATTTTCAAAAACATATTACAAATAGAAATAGAGAAAGTCAATCACACGAATATGGTATTTATAAAGATGACATCCCTATAGATAGGATGTCATCTTTAAGAAATAATTCAGCGGAGTAAAATCATCTTCTTAGTTTCAATAAAACCCCCCGCCCCGCTTACGGGGGTAAACTCTTAATTGGTAGTAGTACACTCCGCTGGACAGGTTGATAGCCTGTCCTGCGTTAAACTCTACTTCGTACGTGCCGGGCTGCTGTGGCTCGTTTACGAGTGTGGCTACTTCGTTGCCAAGTATATCGTAAACTTTCAATGAAACCAATATGTCACCCTTCGACAAGCTCAGGGTGACAGTGGGGTGTATATTTTATTTTTGTTGTTGGGTTAAATGGGTTGGGGTAGTTCTGTCCAAGAGAAAATTCTGTTGGTGAATTTATTTCAACTTCAACTGTGTTTGAATATTCGAATGTTCCATCAAAATCAATTTGTTTTAATCTGTATTGATATTTACCTGCAGAAAGATTTTCATCAACGAAAGAATAACTCTTTGGTTCAGTAGTAGTGCCAAAACCGGGAATGAAAGCAATTTGATTCCAATCCTGATTGCTGACTGAAGACTGAGGACTGCCGACTTGTTTTCTTTCTATCTTAAACCCGCTGTTATTTGTCTCCGTTACAGTTTGCCAGTTAAGTGAAACGGAGTTTCGCTCTGCTGTTGCTGTGAAGGATGTTAGTTCGACTGGGACAATATCGCTGGAGATCCTTAATAGCATTGCTTCTTTCTGAAAAGAGATTTGTGTTTGCGAACCTGCAATAATGTAATCTCCATTCTGAGCTTGTATGACTGATTGACAATAAGTATCAGCATTGGCTAGTGGTGAAAGTGTATAACTTTCTATTAATTTCGTCCACAAAGTATCGCCAAACTCATTTGTTCTAATAATCCAGCCATAATCAATATCCCACTCACCAGAACCACAAACAATATACCCGCCATCACTTGTCTGCTGAACGGAATAACCTATATCAGCGTCTTCGTGGTAATCATAATTTTCAGACCATATCTCGTTGCCAAGAGAGTCGGTTTTGAGTAATCCCAAGTCCCAACTGTTTATACCTCCCCATTTGTGACATGTGATTATAAAATCTCCGTTTGGTAATTGATCAATTGAATTAAAAGATCCATACGTTGAAGGATATCTTTTACTCCATAATGTATCACCAAATTGGTCTATTTTTATCAGAGTACCTCCAAAATTCCAATGTCCGCCAATCATAAATCTTGCATCGCTGATTTTAATTATTGTATGGCTCTATCATCCCCGGTTTCGCCAAATATTTTATCCCACCCTATCACCACTATTATTAAACTTCATAATCCATATATCTGGCTTGAAAGGAAGATTAAAATTTTTCTCTCCAACTAAAATATATCCACTATCTGTGACCGCAATATCCCTACAATAGTCATCATTTACTCCACCATATGTTCTCGTCCAAAGCGTATCTCCCAATGAATCTGTTCTAATTAAATAGAAGTCAAATCCTCCAACTCCATAAGAACTTGTCGCCCCGCCAATAATATATCCTCCTTCACCGGTTTGTTTTAATGAATAACCGTAATCATCACCTGCTCCTCCATAAGTTTTCGTCCAGAGTGTGTCGCCGTTTTCTGTTTTTATAAGCCACAGATCAGACCTCCTGCACCATAATAGCCGGTATAACCTACTATTACTATATTTCCATCATTTCCCTCTATTACTGATTGACCGAAATCATCTGCTGTGTTAAGTCCGTAGTTCTTTTTCCAGAGTATGTCTTGGGCAGTTAAATTAAATGCGTAAAATAAAACTACTATCAATAATCTTAATAATATTATTTCATTTTGTCCTCCAATTCTGCATTATGTATTACACAAAATACACTGTCAACATTTCCAACTCTCCACTTATTGTTAAAATACAAAACAGCAGTGGTGTCTGTATAATATTCAGCCACTGGACAGTCATCAATCTCAGGAAAAGGATTATATCCCTCAGGGCTGTAAAACGTATTATTCTTTATCCAGGCAGTGGTGGGGGTCGTTAAAGCATCTGCCCAGTCTATTCGGAATGTTGGTTTGCTTGGGTCTAATGAACCTATTTTACAATTTTCGATCTTCGTTGAGAAATGACCAACCCTTGGGTGATCATCTTGTGTGATACCTATTCCTTTGCCGCCAATTACGGTACTATTTGTTACTTGCACAAGCGGTTTCTCAAGCTTATATGCCACGTTATTCTGATCATAGTATATTGAATCCCAACCACTTTCTATGCCCGACTTTCTATCTACAACTGTGTTTATATCACAAGCAACAAATCTTGCCTGCCCCGTTTTCCAAACACGAATTGAATCCTCACCATATGGAACCCAATAAGAACTATCAGGGTTCTGGAACATATGTACTCCATCACCTTGATGATTTGCATCTGGTTCGTCTTCGCCTGTCGAGTAGATGATTGATGAATCTACTGTTGTCCTGTAACCTGCTATCTGCATTCCATCCCAGCCTGAATTCATTATGTATGATCTCCTAAACGTTGCATCATCGCCAAACAGCTTTACTCCGCAAGGTGATTTAATTAATATAGAGGAGGTATCAGAGGTATCCTCTTGCCGCCCATCCGCAATTAACTATCGAATCATTATAAGCATAAAAGTAAATCGAGGCTGCGTCCTCTTATCCCAAATCCTCTGAATCTTCTGATCTGTATATCTTTGATTGTAATGTTATCAGCATTCTCAAGATCAAATCCCTTAATGCTCCAGAGGTAAGGGTCATCATCAAAGGGGTTTGATTGCCCTTGCAGTATAGTCTTGGTTTTTCCCTTACCAATGAAAGATATACCGCTAAGATTGCTGATAAAAATACTATCAACAATAAAAGTTGAGTCAATGAGATTGTAAGAAGTATTTGAAGCTAAATTGTCTTGCATATCGTTAAATGAATACGCATTACTCCAGCTCGAGCCGGAGTGATCGCCTGTGCCGTGAGGCGTTACATATTTAGCAATATTGGAGGGGTGATACACTGTTTTATCTCCAAAGTGAGAGGAGATAGTGTGCTAGAGTCTGCAGCAATAAACAAAGCAATCACTGCAAAGAACAGAACCGAACGAATGAGCAGGTCTTTCATAAGATCCTCCTTAAAATATTACTGAAAGAATGTTAAATAAGTTATTTACCTCTCCTGATAAAATTTTCAGAAGCATATTACAAATAGAAAAGGAGAAAGTCAATCACACGAATTAGTGAAAATAAAAGATGACATCCCGATAGTGGGATGTCATCTTTAAGAAATAATTCAGCGGAGTAAAATCATCTTCTTAGTTTCAATAAAACCCCCCGCCCCGCTTACGGGGTAAACTCTTAATTGGTAGTAGTACACTCCGCTGGACAGGCTGATAGCCTGTCCTACGTTAAACTCAACTTCGTAAATGCCGGGCTGCTGTGTTTCGTTTACAAGTGTTGCTGTTTCATTTCTAATACATCAAATACTTTTAACGAAACCAATATGTCACCCTTCAACAAGCTCAGGGTGACAGTGGGAATTGTATATTTTATTTTTGTTGTTGGATTAAATGGGTTGGGGTAGTTCTGCTCAAGAGAAAATTCTGTTGGTGAAGTTATTTCAACCTCAACTGTGTTTGAATATTCAAATGTTCCATCAAAGTCAACTTGTTTTAATCTGTATTGATATTTACCTGAAGAGAGATTTTATCAGTGAATGAGTAACTCTTTGGTTCAGTAGTAGTACCAAACCCTGGAATGAAACCGATGACCTGCCAATCCGTTTGACTATTGACGTTTGACATTTGACTCCTCTGCATTTCAAACCGCTAAGTTATTTGTCTCCGTTGCGGTTGCCAGTTAAGTGAAACGGAGTTTCGCTCTGCTGTTGCTGTGAAGGATGTTAGTTCGACTGGGACAATATCGCTGGAGATCCTTAATAGCATTGCTTCTTTCTGAAAGAGATTTGTGTTTGCGAACCTGCAATAATGTAATCTCCATTCTGAGCTTGTATGACTGATTGACAATAAGTATCAGCATTGGTTAAGTGGTGAAAGTGTATAACTTTCTATTAATTTCGTCCACAAAGTATCGCCAAACTCATTTGTTCTAATAATCCAACCATAATCAATATCCCATTGACCCGATCCACAAACAATATACCCGCCATCACTTGTTTGTTGAACTGAGTAACCAATATCGTAATCATTTTGATAATCATAAGTTTTTCCCCTCTACATTGCCGGAGCGAGTCGGTTTTGAGAAGCCAGAGATCACCAGCATATCCGAGCCAGGTGGATTATAATACCTCCCTGTAACTATAAAACCTTTATCGTTGGTTTCTGTAATCGATTTGAAAATATCCGATTCAGAACCTGGACTGCTATATTGTTTTGACCACAATGAATGCCTTCTGAATTCAATTTAATTAACCATCCGTCAAAAAAGTGACTTGGATAATAACCAGCAATAACATATCCATTATCCGCTGTGTTTTCATTGACCATGGACTTCATTCCCAACACTACAAAAATTTTTCCCATTGAGTTGT
>JADJEI010000011.1 GCA_016709155.1 Ignavibacteriales bacterium
ACCGATAAACACTTTGGTTCAAGAGAAACAAGACGTGGCTGATGAAGTGGTGCGATGGATATGAAGAGGTTGGCATCCCACCGAAGAAGAGAGGACAACGCAGATATTCCGAGCGTTTACACCACAATCACAAATTCACAGATTAGACAGATATTTAGCACAGCACAAAATTGAAATTATTATGAGCGCCGTATTTTCTCTCCCAACGACGACCAGAACGCCGAATGGGGTCGTGTCAACGATGGATGGATTTCTTAACCAAACCGGGAGGCTCCCGACTAAAAAAGATAAAATTACATTCGAGTCACGAGCGCGGGGAAGATGTAAGATTTATGAACATAACGAAGTCACAAAATACAAAGGGTTCTCCGGGTTTCACGTTACTATCAGAGTGCAGCAAATAAAAAAGCAACTAATCAAAACTTAGGAGACGCTATGGACAAAGCGAAATGGTATTATACAAGGGGACTAAATAATGTTCTTTGGAGGAAAAAATATTTTAATAAATACGGTAGATGGATATGGGGCAAGGAAATGCTGGAGGCTGATACATCAATGTTGGACAGAATCCTACACACAATAAAACCATTTGCGGTGCCATTCTCGGCGTTAATGCAATCAAGTTTAACCGGACTATCGCTGGAATAATGCCAGAAACAGCCCAAGACATACTAAAGCAAATTAACCTTACACCTGGACAGGTGGAGAGTACGAAACAACAGCTTGAAAGAGAAATTTGCAGGCGTGACTTAGCTTATTTCATTAACGAGTATGTCAAGATTGAGGATAGAGATGTAGAGGGCATAGTAATTCCTTTCAAACTTTGGGACAGTCAGAAGCCAATCTTAGAAGACTTCACCAACGAGCGATTGATACAAATAATGAAAGCGAACCAATTAGGCTTAACCTGGTTGATCATAGCTTATGCAACTTGGAGGATGATATTTAATACAGGATTTTCAGTAAAAGCAATTTCCGAGACAGAAATAAAAGCAAAAGAAATAACAAGAAGGATTGACTTTATTCTTAGACATCTTCCTAAATGGTTCATCACAGATCAGAAATCAGAGCGACAATATTTTGAGAGTACAGCTTTATCGGTGACAATTTATCACGGAGCAGACAAGGAAGAATCCAACATACAAGCTTTCGCAAGCAGCCCAAAAGCAGGAGCATCTTTCACAGCTAACTTATTTTTATTTGATGAATGGGCGTTACAGGAATCAAGGAGAGAGATTTGGACTTATGCCTTCCCGACGATCAACAGACCAACCGGCGGACAAGTGATAGGCATCAGCACGATTGAGAGAGGGACTTTGTTTGAGGATATTTGGAGAGGTGATAACGGATTTAAGAAAATATTCTTAGGCTGGTTCAGCGATCCCAGACGTGATGAGGCTTGGTATGCAAACACTTTGAGAGAATTAGGACTTGACGAAACAAGAAAACATTACCCCGCTACTCCAGAAGAAGCCTTAGCAATTCCGGGAGGTGCTTACTTCCATAAATTTGATTCAATAATCCATATTAGACAGCCATTAGAGAAAATCCCTGACTATTATGTAAAATATAGAGCAATGGACTGTGGATTTGATATGTTAGCCTGTTATTTCCTTTGGGTTGACAATTACGGCAATGCAAGAGTGTATAAGGAGATATGCAAGCCTGACCTTGTAATCTCACAGGCAGCTTATTATATCTTACAGGCTTCAGGTGCAGACGTACCAGACAGCCCGGAAGTTTGGGACAGCCTCACACCGGAGATTAAACAGAAAATAGCGATGACAGCAAAAGATAAGTTTGCAGCTACTTATGCACCGCCTGATTTATTCGAGAAATCCAAAGAGAACAAGAATAAAAGCCTTGATTTAGTTTGGATTGAGAACGGGATCACACTAACTAAGTCAAGCAAGGACTTTGAGAACGGATGTATAATGGTTAATCAGTGGTTAGAACCTTATATTACTCGTGATGTAGCCACAGGTGAGGAATACAGAACTGCTAAACTAACCATTGATAGAGACGCTGCACCGAAATTAGTTAATTCATTTCTGAACATCCAAAAGATAAAAAACAGACCTGAAGTTTACAGCAAAACGCCACACGAACTCACACATCAACGGATGGGATTAGGTATTTCTGTTCCGGTTCATCCAGCCAGGGATTGATAAGCAAGCAGAAGCAGAAAAGAAGATGCAGGAATTAAGAGATACACCATATCCGCAATTCAAAATGGCAGCTAAAAAACTATACGACAAACAATTGAGGTTCTAATGGACGCAAAATCATACGAGAAAGTCGGTAAAAGACTAAACCTGAAGAATAACCGAGAGTCACGCAATTTAATGTTAGATGACGCAGTGGATAACATTGTCACTACTTTAGATGCAGACGGACACACTGCAAACTGGGGCAAGAGACGGGCTATTAAGAGGCAAGCCACAAACATACAAGGGATTTTTCGTACAGCTATTCGGAGCTGTAAGATACTCAAGTGATTTAGACGTTTACGGTACTCTGTATTGGTACGGATTCGCTAAAAGCACAGAGAAAAGATTAGTCGGAGGTCAACCTTGCACGATTGAGTTCAACACTGACACAATAAACAGGCTGGGGTATGCGACAGAAAGAGAGTGCGGGCGGGTACTGTTTGAGTTAATTGATAAATATAAATGAGAATTTATTAACAAATAAAGCAGGAAGGTTTGAGACAAATATTTTAATTCAAAGAAGCAAGATGCAAATAGCAGACGAAGACGACTGATAGAGAATGAAATTTAGAACTCTATGAGGGCAAGAAATTATGAACAGACGAGAAATAAACCAGTTTGTTTGGTTCCCATTCCGGAATAGAGAATACGGTAGTGCTGAAGTGGAGTCTTTGAAGGATTGAAATCATGGGGAATCTGTGTGGCTACGATGTTTACTGTACAAAAATAGTAGAGAGTGGAAAATTTATTAACAAAATGGAGAATTAAAAAATGAAACTAATAAATAAATACGAGCCTTGTTCAGAAGAGCGTTGGAACATTTTATTGGAAATAAAACCATTCAGATTTTATTTTTGGACGAATATATTCTTCCATCGTCAGTTTAGGGTGGATTACCAAGACAATCTTTGCAAGTGATTTATTCAGAAAATCGTAGAAAACAAATTAAGCGGAAATAACTTGTCCCAAATGCAGTTGCGGAAAGAAATGATAAAAGGCGACAATTGATATGGTGCTCTAAATGCGGAAAGAGTTTCACGATAGAGCTAATTATATCTTTATACAAATTCATAACGGAGTTGAAATGATAATCGAGCAAAAAGATATTGACTTTCTAACAGTACTTATAAATAAAGACGGAGTTACGAATTACCCCCACGCTTATTTACAAGAGATATTAAAACAAACAAGGATATTCCATTATCTGATGGCAGTTAAAGTTATCAAGAACGAACCAATACTGGGCTTGCAGAAATCTCTGAAAAATTAGATAAGATATTAACAGATGGACAGCCTGAAATCAGCTAAAGACTTACTTGAAGCCGTAGAAGTCGCTGAAAGAATAAACGGCAGGAAAGGTAAAAAATGCTTCGGCAGAGGTTATACGAGTTGGGACTGCAAGAAAGAGAGATATGTTTTATGTGATTGCTTACTAAAAGCATCAAGAACGGCAGTAAAACAGAAAATAAAAGAGAGCAATGAGAAGG